>JAGPAO010000026.1 GCA_018063805.1 Synergistaceae bacterium
GCGGCTTAAGCGGAAAATATTTTTTTACCCGTCGCACCTCGAGCAGAGGGGATTGTTTTTTATCAATGTGCATTCGAAACACCCTCCTTTGCGGGCATTTCCGGAGAAAGCCGCCAGCAGGCGGCCCGATGCCCCTCTTGAGGTGAGTAGAAAGCGGGCGGATGTTCCAAGCAGATGCGCATCGCCTCGTCGCATCGCTCCACGAAGGGGCACCCTGCCGGTGGCTTTAGGAGATCCGGCGGAGTTCCGGGGATCGGAATGAGGCGCTCTCCACCGCCGCCGCCATGCAAAGGGATGGAACGCAGCAAGCCCTTAGTATAGGGATGCAGTGGGTTTTCAAAGAGCTGATCGGCCGGGGATTCCTCCATGACTTGCCCGCCGTACATCACCAACACGCGGGAACACGTTTCAGAAACCACTCCCAAATCGTGGGTTATCAGCATAATGGAGGTGCCTATTTTTTCCCGAAGGTCATTCATGAGATCGAGAATTTGCGCTTGAATCGTCACATCGAGCGCAGTAGTCGGTTCATCGGCGATCAGCAACGCAGGTTCACAGGCAAGGGACATGGCTATCATTGCCCGCTGCCTCATCCCGCCGCTAAACTCGTGGGGATAACAGTGCACGCGCGTTTTGGGAGAGGGGATACCCACCAAATCAAGCATTTCAATGGCGCGCGCAAGCGTCTCTTTATGCCCTTTGGTATGACGGTGTACGCGTAAAGCTTCCATGATCTGCTCCCCGACGGTAAAGACGGGGTTCAGTGAGGTCATGGGATCTTGGAAAATCATGGATATCCGATTTCCTCGGATTTTACGCATTTCCTGCTTGCCCTTGGATAACAGGTCTTCCCCCTGAAAAGAAATGGAACCTGAGGTGATTTTCCCCGGATAGGGTAAAAGGCGCAGAATGGCAAGCGACGTCACGCTCTTTCCGCTCCCCGACTCGCCGACAATCCCAATCGATTCCCCTCGGTTCACATGAAAATCAAGGCCGCGGATAGCACGAACTTCGCCGACATGGGTGAAAAATGATACGTGCAGGTCTTTTACCTCCAGAAGAGGGTGTTCCATTGAAAGGGTCATCCTTATCGCCTCAACTTCGGATCAAGCGCATCCCGAAGCCCATCGCCGACAAAATTAAAGCCGAGCATGGCAAGACAAATCAACGCCGCCGGAAAGAAAAGTTGGTAAGGGTAAGAGCGAAGGGCCCCCAACGAATCCGAACAGAGCGACCCCCAAGACGCCAAAGGAGCCGAAATCCCCAGCCCGATAAAGCTTAAGAACGATTCGGTAAAGACAGCACCGGGGATCATCATCGTCGCCGTGACCAGAATGGGTCCCATCGCATTGGGGATCAAATGCCGCGTTAGAATGCGCCATACTCCGGCGCCCTGAACGAGGGCCGCCAGCACAAATTCCTGTTCCTTGAGATTCATGACCTGCCCCCTGACAATACGCGCCATATTGACCCAATACACCAGACCAATCGCGATCAAAATGTTATGAAGCCCCGTTCCCAGAAGCACCATCAATAGGATAGCGTACAGCATCAGCGGGATCGTCCAGATAATATCCACAATACGCATCATGATATTGTCTATCCTTCCCCCTGCGTAGCCCGCAAACCCGCCGTAGAGCACGCCGATGATACAGCTCGTCACCGTTGCGATAATACCGACCATCAAGGAGATCCGCCCCCCCATCATCACGCGGACAAATAAGTCGCGTCCAAGGGTATCGGTGCCGAAAAGATGCTCCGCGCTGGGAAATTCATTCGCGCGATTCAGATCCTGCTCCCAATAGGAATGCGTAGAAAAAACAGGCCCCAAAAGCGCAAGGGAAAAAACAAACACCACAAGGAAAAGCCCAAGCATCGAGGAGGGATTTTTCTTAAATCGCCTCATCGCATCCTGCGCATACGTCAAACTGGGACGGACCACTTTTTCAGGGGATTGCTGATCGGGGGAAAGAGGCTCCCACAGGCTGCGATCGATACTCATTTGTCCACCCGGATGCGGGGATCAATAATCCCGTAGAGAATATCAACGATTAAGACGGCCGCGCAAAGCAAAATAGCGTTCAAAATAGTGAGCCCCATTAAAACCGTATAATCTCGATTGGTAATGCTATCGACAAAAAACTTACCCATACCGGGAATGGAAAAAATCCTCTCCACCACAAAGGACCCTGTCAAAATAAAAGCGATCATTGGTCCCATGTACGTCACAACGGGGATGAGCGAATTACGCAGGGCGTGTTTGAAAATGACCTGAAACTCCGGAACGCCCTTGGCCCGTGCCGTTCGAATATAATCCTGCTGCAGGGTTTCTAACATGCTGGAGCGGGTGAGACGCGCGACAAACGACAACGAGTAACCGCTGAGCGCCATCACGGGAAGAATATAATGCTTCCACGTTCTCAATCCATAAGAGGGCAAGATTCTAAAATGCGCGCTAAATATATAGATCAGAAGCGTTGCCAGAACAAAATTGGGGATCGTCTGCCCCAGAGTGACAATCAGGCGAATCACGTGATCGGGCAGGGCATCTCGCTTTACGGCGGATACAATCCCGGCAGGAATACCCAATAACAGAACGACAAGAACAGCAATCCCCCCCAGTTTCATCGAAACGGGGAAGCTTGCGTTGATGATATCGTTAACGGAAAGCCCGACTTTTTGATACGACGGCCCCAAATCCCATCTTAAGATTCCTCCGACGTAATTCAAATACTGCTTATAGAGCGGGGCATTCAGATGGTATTTTGCTTCAAGAACCGCCACGACTTCTTGCGGTACTTCTTTATCTTGCACAAAGGGGCCCCCCGGCACCGCGTGCATCATAAAGAACGTGAGAGTGACAACTGCGGCCAAAGTAAGCGCGATGGAGAACAGGCGATCCATTAAAAAACGTAGCAAAAAACATCTCCCCTAAGTACTGCAAATATTACTTGAGCGTATGATATAAGATTCTAACGAAAAAGTGAAGCGAATGTTATTTTTCGTGCATAATGATACAACGAGACGCGAGGACAAACGTCTCTCCGAAAACCCAACCGGAGCGAAGAAATCCCATAGCCGACACAACGGATCCGGCAAAAGAACCTTGACTTCCCTAAGGCGTAGCATCAAAATTAACTCCTACTCCTAATAAAAAACAATCTACCCTTACATAAGGATTTTAGAAAACAGCTTTTAAAAAATGGTATCGGCATGAACGAAAAAAGGTGTGATTCGAAATGGAAGAGTTAAAAAAACAGAAGGCAGAGATCTTTTTCTTTACGGGAACGGGAAACACGCTGCTTCTTGCGCAGGAAATCGCGGATGAAATGTCCCAAAACGATTGGGAGGTGAGACTCCGTCCAATGGAAAGCGCCGATGATTTGGGTGCATCCGATACACTGTTGGGTTTGGTGTTTCCTGTGGCTTGTTTTTCAACGTACCCGGTCGCCCTCAATTTTATAGATGCCCTGCCTGAGGGAGAAGGCCGCCGTGTCTTTTTAGCCGCTAGTATGGGTGAGACTGCGTTCGGAATGGAGGGACCCATTAAAAAGTTGTTGCTGAAAAATGGATATACCCCTCTTGCCGCACAATTATTTATCATGCCCACGAATTACGGGCAAAAACAAATCCCAACAGAGGAAAACGCAAAGCGTATGGGCACGGCTCTCCCGGAAGCGCGAGCCTTTGCACAGAACCTCATGCAGGGTAAGGGGCGCTGGGGCAATGGGTTGCCCTTGATCTCGACGCTGTTGTCCAAATGGGGACACTCGCGTAAGCCATGGAAGTTCTTCTACGGCCTGTACCCTCTTGCCGTTTCCAATGAAAAATGCACTCAGTGCGGGCTCTGTATCCGCCTCTGCCCGTCCGGTGCCATCAGCTCAAAGGACGGATACCCCTTTATCTCCCCGGATCACTGCGATTCGTGCCAGCGTTGCATCGGGTTCTGCCCCGTCGATGCTATTCATGTGCCGGAAAAACCGGCCGTGCGGTATCGCGCAATGGAGTACAGCGCCTTCGCGAAGGCCTATAAAGAGGGGAAGCGGCAGAACAAACAAGAAAACAACAACTAAGCATCTGTCAAAGGATTTTGCACATCTAAGCAAAGAAGACCGCCGCACAAGGAGGCGGTCTTCTTGCTATAATACGATCATGTAAAATCATAAAATATTTTTCATTGGAGGAATCATCCATGGAGAGAGTGCCTGCGCATATATTCCGCGAATATGATATCAGAGGGATAGCCGATCAAGAACTAAGCTCTGAGACGGTTCATCTGATTGGACGAGCCTACGGCTCCTATTTGACGGATCTCGGGATTTTCGAAGTCACCGTGGGCGGGGATGCCCGTCATTCAACGCCCCGCATCAAAGAGGCAGCCATAGCCGGATTAAGAGAGGTCGGCGTTTCCGTTATTGATATCGGACTCGTTTCCTCCCCCTGTTTTTACTGGAGCCTCTACCACTTTGGCGTTGAGGGGGGCATCATGGTTACGGGAAGCCATAACCCCAAGGAATTCAACGGCCTGAAGCTTGCTCTCGGGAAGATGACCCTCTGGGGGGACGAGATTCAGGAGGTTTACCGCATCATCGCGGAGAACCGCTTTGCCAAGACAGAACACAAGGGAAACCTTCGCTTTGAAGAAATCAACGCCCCTTATATTGACATGCTTGTCTCAAAGATTACGCTGGGCCCCAAAAAATTGAAGGTCGTTCTTGATTCAGGAAACGGGACTGGGGGGCTATACGGCCCGGAAATGGTGCGCCGCATCGGCTGCGAAGTGGTAGAACTTTTCAGCGAGCCGAACGGGGATTTCCCCAACCATCACCCCGACCCAACCAAACGAGAGTACTTAACGCAACTGATAGACACCGTCATCAAAGAAAAAGCAGATCTGGGCATTGGGTTTGACGGAGACTCCGACCGTATCGGCGTTGTGGATGACAAGGGTGAGGTTCTCTGGGGAGACCAGCTGATGCTCCTCTACTGGAAGGAAATCCTTCCCAAACACCCGGGAGCAAAGGTCATCGTCGAGGTCAAAAGCTCCATGATCCTTCCCGAGGAGACGGAAAAAATGGGAGGAAAACCGATATGGTGGAAATCGGGACACTCTCTGATCAAGGCAAAGATGAAGGACGAGGACGCTCTCTTCTCCGGCGAGGTATCGGGGCACATGTTCTTCGCCGATGAATTTTTTGGCTTTGATGACGCCTTCTACGCCGCAGGACGCTTATTGCGCATTCTCTCGTTCAGCGACAAAAAATTATCCGACATGCTTGCGGAAATCCCCGCTTATCCCTCCACGACAGAAACGCGCTTCGACTGTCCCGATGAGATAAAATTCCAGGTTGTCGAGCGGGTTCGGGAAAATGCGAAAGATCAAAAAACAATCACCATCGACGGCGTTCGCATCCTCTACCCTGAGGGCTGGGGGCTGCTGCGCGCCTCCAACACACAACCCGTTCTGGTCGCCCGATGCGAAGGACGCACGCAGGCAGATTTGGAATGCATTTGCGACGATATGAAACGCCGTATTTTGGAGGCAGGCTCCCCGGATTTTGAATGGGAATACTGAGTCAAACCATCCGAGGCGCATCATAAAATGGAAAAGGGGTGTTTTTAAGTGAGCATCAAACTTTTCAAAAATGCAAATCTTTTAGACTGCACGGGCAAAGATCCGATTGATTCATCTTGGGTTGTGGTTGAGGATAAACGGATTAAAGAAATCGGCGCAGGAACGGCTATACCCTCTTTCTCGAATGCAGAGGTGATCGACTGCAAGGGGAACACGCTCATGCCGGGGCTCATCGACGCGCATATCCACCTGAATCTTTTTGATAACGATCTCGCGGAAACGCATCGCAGAAACTACCCGGCGATGCATTTTGTAAAGGCACTCGCCGTTCTGAAGGATACGGGGGAACAGGGTTTTACAACGGTTCGAGATGCAGGCGGCGCGGATGCGGGGTTCCGCATTGCCGTTCAGCAGGGACTCGTTCCCGGGCCAAAGATTACGGTCTGCGGGTCCTCTCTTACGATGACGGGAGGGCACGCCGACATGCGCTTGGGAACGGAAACGGGCCCCCCCGCTTGGTCGCCCATTACAACGGGAATCGTAGCCGATGGCGTGGCAGAAGTCCAAAAAGCAGCCCGCGAACAACTTCGTAGAGGCGCTGATTATTTAAAGGTAATGGCAGGAGGAGGGTGCGGCAGTCCTGCAGACGAACCGGACACGACACAATACACCCACGAGGAGCTCGCCGCGGTTGTCCGCGAGGCAAAAGCGGTAAAAAAAGAGGTTCTGGCGCACTGCTATTCCAACTCAAGCATGAAGCTCTGCGCGGATGCGGGGATTTACAGCATCGAGCACGGCAACTACTTGGATCGCGAAACAGCGGATTATCTCAAAAAAAAGGATTGCTGGCTCGTTCCGACTATGACCACTTACTTCTATATGTCTGAACATGGAGAAGAACTCGGTATTCCGGCGTATTTTCTGCGAAAAATGAAAACTGTTCGCGAATTTGCTATGGAGGCCGTTGCAAACGCCATGGCCGCCGGCGTACGAATCGGTTCCGGATCGGATACGGTCGGCTCCGGCCAACGCTTCAAAGCGATGGAGCTGGAACTGAAATCCCGCGTTATGGGGCCGATGAAGGCAATCCTCTCCGCAACCCGAGAAAACGCCAAACTCCTCAAACAGGAACATCAAATAGGCACCGTGGAAGTGGGCAAATGCGCGGATCTTCTCCTGGTTGAGGGCGATCCCTTAAAGGATATCGCTCTTTTCCAAAACAGAGATCATCTGCTGGCAATTATGCAAGACGGTGCATTTGTAAAAAAAACCTTTTAGAGCTCCGGCTTTCAATAGACATCGCTAAAGTAGGGGACAGTCTCAGCACAAACACAGACTGCCCCTTTTTACATCGTGTTTGTAAAAAAGCAGCTAGTTACCCAGAACAATTCGCTTAACACCTTTTTTGGCAAACCATTCCTCAGCCCTATCTGCTATATTTCCTTGCAAAACAATGCACTCCTCTCCAACGTGCGAGCCGCAGCCAAGCCCTTTGCGCAGTGCTTTTGCCAGCTCTTCCGCATCAGGCAATTCGTTCCCCTTCAAGCGGACAAGGGTAACCATACGGCCGCCGCGACCGGAAGATTCTCGGTGCAGGGTCACTTGCGTTAACCCGGCCAGAAGTTCAGCCAACGTTTTTTGGGGTCCCTTCGCCGTCTCTGTTTTTTTCGCGGGATTCCGCGTCTCCTCAACGCTCTGCGGAGGGACTTCCTTTCCCAACAAAGCCCCTATCGAAAGCGATAACCCCTCTTCCATACCTGCCGTCCCTATTTCAACTTTTTTCTTTTTTTCCCTCATTCCCGCAAGCCCCCTCTGCCCGATCTCAATCGCCTCATTTTACGATATGATTAAATTATCCACAAATTACAGAAAAGATGAGGCAATATTGCACAGATGCAGGAAAAAATCAAAATAGTTGATGAAAAAAAGCAGCACTTGCGTTATCATACATAGATCGGCAGTTATTACCTATTTTTTTTAAGCGTTTGGAGTCTCTCTAAAATTTAGAGATTAGCATTTTTTCACAAATAGAAAGGTGATGTTTAGAGATTATGAAAATCAAAACCAAATTATTCTTGCTCCTAGGGCTGATTACAGCCGTAATAGTACTCCTTATCGCTGTTATCTACGTTAACGGACGCAACACAATTATGGACCAAGCCAACACGGTCGGTACTCAAGCCGCCCAAAACGCAGCGGAGATTGTCGATTTTTACATTAAGGGATTGGTAAACATCTCTGTGTCCTCCCGCCCGGCTGTTGAAAAAATGCTACTAAACCAAACACCTCACGAAGAAATACAAAAAATCCTTTCCAGGATAACAGCGGCAAATAAGGATAACAACGTTCTGGATATTTACATCGGATTGCAGTCCGGCGGAAAGGTGCTTGCCGGTTCGGGCTGGGTTGCACCCTCAGATTATGACGCACGCACCCGTGACTGGTATGAAGAAGCCGTTGCAGCCAAAGGCCCCGTCGTCACACAACCGTATTTAGATGCCGATACGAAAAAAATGATCCTCACCGTGGCAGAACCGATGCATGACGGCAAAGGGCAATTGATTGGAGTTATTGCAGTTGACGTTGAATTAGATATCATCCAGCAGAGCATCGCCCCCTTTAACGTCCTCGGCGTCGGTTTTGGAATGCTCGTTGATAAAAATGGAAGTGTTGTCCAACACCCAACGTCTACCTTTATAGGTACCGAAAATATTGCCAAAAACAGCGCAAATTTCTCTGAGGAGCTTGCTGCAATAGGAAAAAGAATGGTCACACGCGAGAAAGGATTTGCAGACTACCACACACCGACAGGAGAAAAACGAAGGATTTTCTTTGCTCCCGGCGATTCGGGCTATATTGCCAGCATCGTATTCCCCCACTCCGAAATCAATGCTATCGTCGGAGAGCTGACGTTCCCGCAGCTCATCGTCGGCGGAATCGCTCTGTTGCTGATTATTGCCGTTACGCTCCTCATGATCCCCAGTATCGTAAAGCCGATACAGACCGTCGAAAAAACGCTCACAAAACTCGCAAACTTGGATCTGACCCGAGATGACACCAGCACTTGGCTGGATCATAAATCTGGTGAAAAAACCGAGATAGGCGCTATGTCCAGGGCGGCAAGCCAGCTCCGCATGATCATGAGCGAGATGATATCCACCCTCAAAACAGAGATAAACCATACGCACGCCTCTGTCTCGACGCTTACGGATCTCTCGCAATCGGCAAGCACCTCCGTACTGGATGCCCAGAATGCGATTCGCACAGTTGATAACTCCGCCGCATCCACCGCAGAGGCTCTTACAAGTGCTAATCGCGCTATCGCGGAGGTTTCCGATGCCGCTACCATGACCGCAACGTCCGCAACAGAGGGCGCAGAAGCATCATCAAACAGCTCCTCTCTCAGCCAAACGGCTATCGGCAGGGTCAATGAAGTGGTAAAAGAATTGAGCGAAGTCGGTGTCACAGCAAGACAAAACAGCGATAGCATCGAAAAAGTCGGCTCTGCTGTGGCTGCTATTTCTGAATTTGTCACCACCATACGCAATATCGCCAATCAGACAAACCTACTGGCTCTAAACGCCGCAATTGAAGCGGCGAGGGCGGGAGAAGCAGGGCGAGGTTTTGCCGTTGTGGCGGATGAGGTTCGCAAACTCGCAGAGGAATCCAACACCGCCTCACAGGAAGTGGCGACTCTTATAGAAAAACTGCAGGAGGGAACGAGCACATCAATCAGCTCAACCCGAGAATCCGCCGATCTAATAGAGATGATTGTCTCCAAAGCACAGGGAGCGCAAACACAGCTCAATGACGCGCTGGGACAGATTGAACGCGTCAATGATGCCATGCAGACCATCGCGGCGGCGGCACAAGAACAAGCCGCTTCCAGCAATGAAATTTCCGATTCCATGGGGAACGTCAGCGATGCAACGCATGAGGTGGCAAGAGAAATTTCCCTGATCGACCAGTCCACACGGCATACGGTTGATGTCATCGAAAAGCTGTCATCTGAATCGGGAAATCTGAAAAATGTCGCGGACAATCTCCAAGAGCTGATCGACCGCTTTTCGCTGGATGAAACACAGCAAGAAAGAAAACACAACGCTCTATCAGCCAGAAACTACTAAATAACAAAGGGGAGCGGGGAATACATCCCGCTCCCCTCCCTCGGAATCAACAATCATGTTAAAATAAATTTATTATTATTTTCATCCGTTGATCCTTATTAAGGAGGCTTTTTATGTTCTTGCTTTTATTTTTATCCCTGCTATACCTGTCCGGGTGTATCGCTGTTCTCTTAGCTATTACCTATGTTCTCTACCGTATTGGACGCAAATTCCAGATCGGGACTTTCTGGAGTTTCTTGGTTCCCGTTTACAACCTTTTTCTCCTTTGTGACTGCGCACAGATATCCCGTTGGTTTTCCGTTGGGATTTTCTTTCCCGCTCTCGTGCTGTTGCTCATCATTCCCTTGGGAATTTTTTTCATGGGGCCGCTCATCTTTCTGTTCAAACTCTCCACCCCAATCGTAGTATTTGCAACGAATACATACTTGTGGGGCCGTATTGCGGAGAGACTGGGGAAAAACTTCTGGCTCTGGGGCCTTGGCGTCCCTCTTTTATGCGGTCTGCCCATACTCGTGCTCGCATTTGATGATTCGATGCCCGTCGAAGAAACACGGTACATAGGATGAAACAGATTCGCATTGCCCTACTTTCGCTCCTTTTACTGTTTTTGTTAACCCCCGCTTACGCAGGGGTTAACGTGCGCGTAGCACACTCCATCATGCCGGCCATCCACGGCGCGGTAAACGTTATCCGTATCCAGCTGGATGCTCCTCCCCGGGCTGACGGCGGGCGCTATCCCGTTACGCTGCAAAGCAACTCAAGCGGAGGGCTTCTCTCCTCTAATAGCGTTAACGCTGCCCCCCGGCTTCAGCTCTCTTTAGCCCCGCAAGAATGGGTAGAAGTACATTACCGCTGGAATGGGCCCGTGCCCACGCAGGCAGCACATCAGGAACAACTGAGCCTCGAGGTCCCTGATCTTAAAATTCACGAGACAATCAACATATCCATCGGAATCGACCTGGCAATACGCTCCGTTGAAACAGGCACTCTTGTATCGAATGACGCTAAATTTCTACCCGTGCGCATTTTCGTGCACGATCGCTTTCACCCCGAAGCTAATCTTGAAAAAGTGCTGGAAACATGGGGAATTCAGCCGGAGCTTCGCCTGACCCTTACCGATTTGAATACGGGAAAGCCGCATGAAAGAAATCAGGCGGATCCGGTCGTCAGACACTTCTTCGGCACCTCTTCACAGCAAGCATCCGTTGCCTGGCCTGCGGGAAAACCGGAACCGGGCAAAATAAAAGCAACGGATGATGGCCAATGGCGTTGGACAAGCTTGACCGGGCAAGAACCCGGCATAACGCCGCAACCTGGTACCTTTCAACTAAAAGCGCATCTCTGGCCGAAAACGGGAATCGCCGGCATCCGAGAGGGACAGTCGGCCCCCTTTACCATTCCCGGCGGAACATGGAGCCCATCGGCTCCGGGTCTAATCGGCTCCACACTGCGCATCCTGGCCGAACTCAATGATGCCAATATCCAAGATTTGGATGCGCAAATTCACGTGCTTTTAAACAATAAGAATCAGGATGCGGCCATCCGCCTTCTGGGAAGCCGCATGCGTGAACTATTTAAAAATAGTTCGCTGCACATATTGGGCCATTATGCGCAATCTCTCACGGCATCCGCGGCAGACACGAAAGAAATTGTCCGTTTTCTTCAAATGTTCATGCAGGGATACACGGGATATGGACTTATTATTGCCACACCACCGGGGATTGCATCCTTAAGCGCAACAGACAGCGCAAAAACAACATTGACCGATGCGCCCAATGGATTAAAGGGGCCGGGGAACTCAAGAGCGCGCATTTACCGCGGAAAAAGGCTGACGGTTATCCCCTTCACGCAAGGAGAAACCCTGATCTTGCGAGTAAAAGGCTCCGGAAAAGCGGAGGCGCAACTGTGGAAAGTAATGCCCGAAGGAATCAACGCGAAAAACTACCCTGCGGGGCCGTGGGAAAAAGAAATTACTGTTTACGGAGATCGCCTAACGCCTCCGGCGCCGAAATAAAAACAGCGTATAAAAAGTGTTAGGTTATAGGAGGAGCGTTCTATGAGAGAGCAACAGCGAGAAGCCGCAACGACATCCGTGGTAGAGTGGTTAAACCACCCGAACGAACTGGGCAAAGCGCCTTCAGAAATTGAATGCGTCGGCGAATTTGAACGTCATGAGATGGTCTATTTTATATTTCGCTATCAAGAAAACCCTTTGGGCAATTGGCTTTTGGCCGTTTGCGGAGGATATGAAGGCGACAGCCTGGAACACTGTGGGCATGTTTTCAGCGAAATGCAGCCGTATGACCCCGCTACAGCAGAGGAAAATGCCGTTGAAATGGTGGAATCCATTCGCGCCTACTGGATGCAGCAAGCAAAAGAATCTGAGGAACAAAAGGGGGGCGCCTTTATTTCTTTTGTGCTGCTTGAGGAATGTGCTTGGGACCGCGAGCGATACCTCGCGGCGTTAAAAGAGCAGTGGAACATCACGATTGAAGAAATTGCCGATGATTCGGAAGAAAGCGGTGAAGAGGAAAACGAGGACCACGTCTTAAGTATCGTAGGCAGCGTAAACGGCATGATCGTCAGCGTGGCGTTGATGCCCGGCCCCGTTCCGAATAATGAAGCAGAATACAATGCAGAGACCAACTACATGTGGGACGATGCCGTAGAAGTGGCTCAAAAACATCAAGCTCATTTGCTTGTAGCGGTTCTTCCCGAAGAAAATGATCACAGCACACATTTAGAAGCCGGGAAAATTCTGGTGAAATTATGTGATGCGGCATTCACTTCCGGAAATGTCCTGGGCGTGAACACAGCGGGAACCGTACTTGAACCCGCGTTTTATCACGAGAATGCGCTCGCAATGCAAGAGGGACTTCTCCCTATCTTAAATTGGGTCTACTTGGGCCTCTGTCTATCTGAAAAAGAGGAAAGATGCGGCTATACTTTCGGCCTGGATGTTTTTAACAAGGATAACATCGAAGTCATCAATACGGCAGCAGAGCCTGTCGAAGTACGCGATTTTCTCTTTAATATCGTGTCATACATCTTATCCTCAGATATCACCTTGCACGACGGAGAGACAATTGGCTACAGCGAAGCAATGAAACTCCCCATCACGCGATCCCCCGGATGCAATATCGAAGGCACGACCTTGAAGATAGGATTTAAAGAAGCATAATAACTGTAAAAACAGCACACACGTAAAACCGGATACCTCGTAGCGAGATATCCGGTTTTGTTTTCTGGTACAATAAAAAATTCCTTGTGGTTGTTTCACTTGCAGACCTCGTTTACCAATAAAAGTAGCATACACACTCATGATCTTCATTCTTTGCACTTGCATTGTAAACGTCAAACAAATCAATCTAACTTGACAATGTATCAAGCTAGATTGATAATCCGATAGAAATATTATATTGAGTATTTCCCCGAGTTGAAATCACCTACGGGATTTTCCTATGGTGCTCAACCGATAGGGTGGCTTTGGAAACGAGGTCGCCTCACATTTTTTGAAAGGGGGCTCCTATGAACATCTATGTTGTTGCCCTGCGTGTCCTTTTGCGGGGCAATTTTTTGTGCTATCCGTTTTCAATTTTTCAAAAGACTTAGGGAGGCTATTTTGATGAAAAAAATGACTTTATGTTCCGTATTATGCTTAATTTTAATAACACTCCTGATAAACGTTGCATCGGGTGCAGAAAAAACGGGAAAGCGCATCATTGTTGACCAGCTGGGACGAAGCGTTGCCATCCCCCAAAAGGTAACCCGCGTCGTCTGTCTGATGCACCACGCTCTGAACATCATGCTGGAACTGCAGGCGGGGGACACTCTTGTCGGCGTCATAAAAGGCTGGGACAAACTTCTCTTTGACGGGATCAAGGATATCTACCCCAGGCTCAAAACACTCCCCACACCGGGCGACCTGAGCACGGTCAATATGGAGGAGGTTCTCAAGCTAAACCCCGATGTCGTTATCGTCACCCACTACTTCCCAAGCAATCTTATCAAAAAGATGGAGGATGCAGGACTCGCTGTCGTGGCAATATCCCTCTACACCGCTGACTTTGAACAGGCATCCAAACTCAATCCGAAACTATTAGACCCGGATAAAGCCTATACCGTTGGGTTAAAGCAGGGTGTGACTTTGCTGGGTGAGATCCTCGGCAAACAAGCGAAAGCAAAAGAGCTCAATGATTTTATCGCAGAAAAACGCGCCCTCGTCGGCAATAGAGTCTCCGACATACCGGAGACAAAGCGAACCCGCTGTTACATCGCAAACCCCAACCTCTATACCTACGGCAGCGGAAAATATCCGGGCGTCATCATGAATCGTGCAGGCGGAGTGAACGTAGCTCGGGAAATTGACGGATACAAACAAGTCGACATGGAACAAATCCTCGTTTGGAACCCTGAAGTTATCTTCGTTCAGGATAGGTATGCAAACGTCGCGCAGCAAATTCAAAAAGATTCGGCTTGGAAGGGAATTAAAGCGGTCAAAGACCATCGTGTTTACTTGACACCGGAGTACGTAAAACCGTGGGGACACCCCTGCCCCGAGTCAATGGCCTTAGGGGAGTTATGGATGGGGAAAAAATTGTACCCCGATCGCTTCAAAGACATAGACATGTCTAAAATTGTCAATGAATTTTACACCCGTTTTTACGGAGTACCCTACAAAGGCTCCCATTAAGGATGGCTCTTTTGCGCAACGAGCAAAGTAAACAGGGAAGTCAGCTGACGCTGTTGCTTGTCATGCTGGCCCTGTTCTTTATCTCTTTTTCGATAGGTCGTTACCCGATTCCGTTGGACGTTCTGTGTAAAATGCTTCTGTCAAAAATAATCCCAATAAAGCCAACGTGGCCGGAAACAATGGAGACTGTTTTTTTTCACGTGCGCTTACCACGAATTCTTGCCGCTATGCTGGTGGGGGCAGGACTTGCCACCTCCGGTGCTGCATTCCAGGGGATTTTTAAAAATCCCCTGGTTTCCCCGGATATTTTAGGGGTTGCTTCCGGTGCCGGGTTTGGTGCGGCACTGGCCATTTTATTTTTTGAAGGGGAACTCGCCCTTCAAGTTTTTGCCGTTTTCTTTGGCGTCATCGCCGTTTTTATATCTTACAGCATCTCCCGATTTTTCAAGGGAGCAGCGACTCTTGTGCTGATTCTGGCGGGAATTATCGTGGGCTCATTTTTTCAAGCGCTCCTGTCCTTTCTTAAGTATGTCGCTGATCCTTTTGATAAGCTACCCACCATTGTGTTCTGGCTGATGGGATCGCTCGCGCGAATCAGCTCACAGCAGCTGTTCTGGATTGCACCTCCTATGTGCGTTTGCATCGCGATTCTTTTTTTATATCGCTGGAGGATTAACATCCTGTCATTGGGAGAAAACGAGGCACGAGCACTCGGAGTGAACACATCTTTGGAGCGAGGTCTGGTTATCTTTCTATGCACCATGATCTCCTCTTTAGCCGTTTGTCTCAGCGGAACCATCGGTTGGGTCGGGCTTGTCATCCCGCATATGTGCCGCATGCTCGTCGGATCCGACTATCGCAAACTCCTTCCCGCCTGCGCAAGCATGGGAGCGGCTTACCTTTTATTGGTTGATAACATTGCACGCACACTCTCATCCGCGGAAATCCCTTTGGGAATGCTCACGGCATTAATTGGAGCCCCCTTCTTCGCTTATCTGCTGATCAAGGGAAAGGCTGGGTGGCAGATCTGAATCTCGTCGTTGAAAAGGCGTCTTTTTCCTATGGAGAACAACACGTGTTCGAAGACATATCGTTTCGCTTGCAGGAGGAAAATATTCTCTGCCTATTGGGACCGAATGGAGCGGGAAAATCCACACTGATTCAATGTTTAGATCGGCTTATTCCTTTGAAATCAGGGCGTATTCTTTTGGATGGACGCGACACAGGTAAATTCAGCAGAAGGGAATTGGCACAGAAAATCGCCTATATCGCTCAATCACACACCGCCGTTTTTCCCTTTCTGGTGCGCGATATCGTGGCAATGGGGAGAACACCCCATCTAGGAGTCTTTTCCTCCCCGGGGAAGCAGGACCGAAAAAGAGCAATGGATGAGCTTGAATCGCTTGGCATCGGGCATCTTGCAGAAAAACCATACACAGAGTTGAGCGGCGGAGAGCGGCAACTCGTTCTTTTTGCCTCCGTTGTCGTACAAGAGCCGGAACTTCTGCTTTTGGACGAACCCACATCGCATCTGGATTTTGGCAATCAAATGAGGGTCCTTGAGGTCATAAAAAAACTAGCGCAAAAGGGCTTATCTGTCATCATGGCGACGCACTCGCCGGAACATGCCTTTTTGTGTGCGGATTATACGGCCATCATGAGCGGGGGGATGTTAACGGCTTGGGGCTCCCCCAAAGAAGTAATTACGGAGAAAAACATCCGCGATGTTTACGGCGTTGATGTCCGCATCATCCCCCTCAGTTCGGACGGGAAAGAGCAGGCCTGCGTGCCGCTGTTATCGAAAACTCCTTCTTTGTAACAACGTAACCCCCACTATATTACATCCCGAGTCTCAGACTAACGAGACTCGGGATGTAATATTTATCGATGAAGAAAACAGCCGCTTCCCGGTTTTGCCTCAATCTTACCGCTATCGTAAACGAGATTTCCGCGCACAAACGTTTTTTCGACACACCCCGTCAGGGTCATTCCCATATAAGGCGTATGTTTGTTTTTGTAAAAGAGCAAATCCGGAGTCACTCGCCACTCCTTCTCCGGATCAAATATAACAAAATCGGCATCGCTTCCCAATTGAATGCTCCCTTTTTGGGGGTAAAGGCCAAATATCATCGCCGGATTTGTGGAGATCAAACGCATCAGTTGCTCGATCGGCAACCCGCGCTTTAACACCCCTTCGGAGTACAGTGCAGGGAGCATCGTTTGAACGCCGTTGGTACCGCCCCATGCATCCCAGAAATTCCCGCTTGCAGGCTGTTTTTGGGCAAGAGTCGATGGGGAATGATCCGAACCAATCATATCGATCTCCCCTGAAAATACGAGATCCCATAAGCCCTCTAAATCCATCAAAGTGCGAACAGGCGGGGTACATTTTAGAAAACCCTGCTGCTTTTCCAAAGCCTCTTCGGTAAGCAAGAGGTAGTGAGGACACGTCTCCACGGAGACACGAGCTCCGCTATTGCGCGCCTCCGTTACGAGAGCGACGACTTCCGGAAGGCTTGCATGACAGATATGAACGCGGGCTCCCGTTTCCTTTGCCAGCTCCAGCACCATGTTCGTCGCCACAAGCTCCGTCACAGGGGAATGGCAATCCAAAAAATCCCTTACCGATGTTTTACCCAAGCGGCGCGCCTCGGCTTCAAAAGCCTCCACCAGATCGTGATCCTCACAATGAACACCTATAAGCGCGTTTATTCTCGCGGCCTCCATCATTCCCTTGTAAAGGGTGGCGGATGTTGCGTAGGGGAAATCATCCCCCGCAAAGCAGGTAAAGGCTTTAAAGGCAATCGCACCCGCCGACTGAATCAACTCCATCTGCGACGTGTTATCCGTTACGAGGCCCGACCAGAGGGCGTAATCGACAACGGCTTTCTCTCTTGCAGCCGACTTCTTTAAATTAAGCGTCTCCACAGAAGTCACCGTGGGGTTTCCGGACAACGGCATTTCTATAACGGCTGTCACCCCCCCTGCGGCGGCGGCGGAAGTACCGGTGAGAAAATCCTCCCTCTCCGTCAGACCGGGATCGTTGAAATGCACATGCCCGTCGACAACTCCGGGAAGCACGTATTTTCCCTCAGCATCGACGATTTTTTTCGCCTCATTTAAAGATCCCGCAACTCCAATAACGACGATTTTCCCGCCGAAAACGGCAATATCCACCTTCTGAGTGCCTGTAGGGAGTACCACTAAACCATTTTTAACGATGAGATCGAACATTTCTATGCACTCCTATGCTTTTTTGGCGGTGGGATTACGCATCCAAAAATCGTTTGCAGCCGGGCATTGATTTCATGAGAAACAGATACGTCACCGCAGCGGGAATCAGGCTTGCGTACCAAGAAAGGCGAACATCAATAAAGGCGAAAGCGGACCCAACGGCGATGGCGATGATTCCTGCCCAGTTAACACCTTTTAAAGGACCTTTTTCATCATAAAAAACATCGAGATTCTTTATCTCCTGCTTCCGCAGGACATAATAATCCACCACGAGAACGGCAAATATCGGCCCGAGGAAGGCTCAATACGTCTGCACGAACAGCTGTAATCCACCCGCAGATTCCGGCTTGATAAGCTCCCAAGGAAAAGTTGCAAAAGCAGCCAATCCTACGATAACGGCGGATTTTTTATACGAAAGCTTGAAAATATCCATCAAGACTAGTGCAGGAGGAACCACGTTATTCAAAACATTCGTTGTTACCTGAGCAAAAGCGATAAACAGCAATGTCGTCACCATCAAGAACTTGTTATCAACCGCAGTGGAAAAAGAGGCGATGGGATCCGCGCTCCCCGTAGCACCGGAGATCATCAGACCGATAAGCCCCATAAAAAGGGTCGCGGGAAGAATGGCCATCCAGTAAATGGAACCGGCCTGAAACGGAGACGTTCTTTTTACCAGATGACGAGAATAGTCGGAGACATTCAGCATCATCGTACTGTAAATCCCCAAGAAAGCCGTTGTCCCTCCCCAGAAGGGAATCCCCCACGTCCCCTTAATTTGAGTGATGTTCTCATCAATAGCGACACCGTATTTATTCAATACCGTTATGAACATATAGATCAACGAGGCGATGATAAAAACAGAGCCTATGTTCTCAAGCCACTTAATCCCCTCAAAACCAAAAATGGACAGAGCTATCTGAAGGAACTGGAAAGCGATGAAAAAGAAAACAATATTATCAAACCCAAAAAGCGTCCGAGAACATTCGTTGAGCGCACCCGCGCCAACCCAGCGCTGAAACCCAAACCAGACAACGGCGGGGATGGCGCGAATCAGACCGGGGATTTTTGTGCCCCAGATTCCAAAAGCGCCCCTAGCCTGTACGACAAAGGGAATGCCGTATTTGTGCCCTGCTCGCCCATTGATAACAAGCCCCAGAGCGATGACCGAACAGCCGATCATCATGGCGACAACCGCCTGCAACATGTTAAGTTCGCCAACTAAACTCGCCCCCATCGCAAAGGTTCCGATGGAAACACACCCTCCAAGCCAAGCAAAGAGGTAAGACCAGTTATCCATGATGCGGTCAACGGAAGGGGTCAGTCCATCGTTTCCCTCCGCATGCTGCGTTTCTTTTTTTACTCCCTTATCCGTGCTCAACATAAATCCCTCCACTCTATGAATGTGTTATTCAAACGTACACTCCGGAGAAAACACTTTTCAGCGAGAAACTCTAGCGTGGGTATAAAAGGAGCCGAGCCTATCTATAAAAATAAAAGATTTTCGTCTATTTTCAAGAGACAGGCTCAGCGGAGTTTCCCCTGCTAAATCTTAAAAAACCTAAACAAAAAGTAGATCCTTTAACAAAAAGTAGATCCTTTAAGTGATATTCAATCAAAATCAGGCTGCTTTTTTCTCAATCGTAACGTTTGGTGCATTGAATATTTCGCGGTCGAGCTCACCTTCCGGAACAGCAACCAGAATGGCACAGTAGATGTCTCCAACAACATTGAGTATAATTCTTGTAAGTCCGGTGAAATAATCCACACCGGCGAATAATGCAACACCTTCTAGCGGGAGACCCGCCATCTGGA
>JAGPAO010000115.1 GCA_018063805.1 Synergistaceae bacterium
AACTGCGATAGGATTGCAGGCCATGACTTTGGCGATCACTCCGGAGTCTTTCATGAACCGATTATCGCGTGCTCGAACCTTCGGCCTTGAGAGAGAGGTGGGCCAATTGCGTCAGATGGGTCTTGCTTTCGGCGGAAGCTTGGATAACGCGCTGATTTTCAACGATACAACGTTGCTCAACGAGAGCGGATTGCGTTTCCCGGACGAGTGTATAGCCCATAAAACAGTGGATTTGCTTGGGGATTTAGCGCGGTTGGAAAGGCGTGTTATTGCCCATTACGTTGTGATTTGCGGCGGGCATGACTTGCACGCCGCGTTGGTGGATCGGATGCGAACGCTGTTTGGTACAATAGGACTCTAAACATCAAATGGAAAGACGGTGTAGAAATGAAGGATATTAACGAAATCATGAAAGCTCTTCCCCATCGTTACCCTTTTTTGTTGGTGGATCGAATTCTTGAACTGGATCTGGAAGGCGAGACGAAACGCGTCGTTGGGATCAAAAACGTTACAATCAATGAACCTTTTTTTCAGGGACACTTTCCCGGCGAGCCTGTTATGCCCGGGGTGCTGATTTTGGAGGCGATGGGGCAAGTGGGATCGGTCATGATGGCCGCTGTTCCCGGAGCGATGGATGAAAAATTAATTGTTTTTCTGACAACGATCGAAAGTGCAAAATTTAGAAAACCGGTCAAACCGGGAGATCAGTTGCGCACAGAGGCGACGTTGATACGCCATCGCGGTAGAGTGGGAAAAGTTCGTTTTGTCGGTACCGTTGACGGTGAAGTCGTTGCGGAGGCAGTCATGGGGTTTGTGACTGCAACGAATCTTACGAAATCAGGGGAGAAATAAATGGGGTGTTTGATCCATCCGACTGCAATTATTGCACCGGGGGCGGAACTTGGGGAGAATGTATCCATCGGTCCATACTGTGTCATAGCCGACAAAGTGCGTATCGGAGACGGCTGTGTTTTTGAGCCTTTTGTGCGCTTGTTGGACTATGTGGAAATAGGCAGGGAGTGCCATTTGCACGAGAACAGCGTCCTAGGCGGAACACCGCAGGATCATGATTTTACGGGTGGCGTTTCTTGGGTGCGTTTAGGTAACCGCGTTATTTGCCGAGAAGCCGTTACGATCCACAGAGGGTCAGGCGAAGGGACGGAGACGGCAGTTGGCGATGATTGCATGTTGATGGAGGGCGTCCATCTTGGGCATAATGTCCGTTTGGGACGTCACTGTATCTTAACGAATAAAGTGGGTTTGTCCGGATATGTTGAAATAGGAGACAACACCGTAATCGGTGGTATTGCCGGCTTTCATCAGTTTGTCAAGATCGGCCGCTTGTGCATGGTCGGTGGGCTTTCCAAGGTGATCAAAGACGTGCCTCCCTTCTGCATGGCGGACGGACACCCCATTAAGATCTATGGCTTGAACAAAGTTGGATTGCGGCGCAATGGATTTGGGCAGGAGGAGCGCACTCACATTAAGAGAATCTATAGGACTTTGTTTATGAACCGGATGACGAAACAGGAGGCGATGGAGCGCGTTGTGGAGATGTATCCCGAAGATCCCATTGCTGCAGAAATACTCGCCTTTGTCCGATCGGTAAAAAGAGGCCTTGCTCCTTGGGCCGGAGTAGATAATATGAAAGAAGGGCTGAGGAATGATTAAGTTATTTGCTGTAGATGTTGACGGTACCTTGACGGATGGCGGTATTTTCATGGATGGCGCAGGAAATGAATTTAAGTGCTTTAACGTTCAGGATGGTCTGGGTTTGCGTCGCTTAATGGATGCGGGGGTTGAGGTGGCCATTATTTCCGGGCGTTATTCCGCCTCAACAGCGCAAAGAGCAAAGGATCTCGGTATTATTCGTTGTATCAACGGAAGTACGGATAAATTTGTTTGCTTGAAAGGCATGGCGGCGGAGCTTGGGATTGGCCCGGAGGGTATTGCTTTTGTCGGGGATGATCTTCCCGATCTGGAATGCATGAAATGGGCCGGATTTTCCATTGCTGTTGCTGATGCACGTCCGGAAATTCTCGGGGTCGCAGACTGGATCACTCCAAGGTTGGGGGGCTACGGTGCCGTGCGAGACGCAGCGGAATACGTATTGAGCCTTAATAAACAGGAAGAAGAATCCGCACGTTGAAAATACCGTCAGTTCGCATTCTAGATCGATTTATTTTGGGGCAACTGATTCCCTCTTTTTTCTTCGGAATCATGTCCTTTACAGTGATTTTAGTTGCGGGCGGATTGCTGTTTAAAATTGCGGATCTGGTGATACAGCGAGGTATCTCTTTAGGGGTTGTGTTGCGCCTTTTCTTCTATTCTCTTCCGGGGATTATGGTGATGACCATTCCGATGAGTTGTCTTTTAGCTGCGTTGCTTGGTTTTGGTGCTTTATCGGCTAATTCCGAATTGGTGGCGTTGAAGGCAACAGGACTTTCCTTTCAGCGGATTATAACCCCCGTTCTCGTTGCGGCGTCGGTTGTGTCCGTTATTGCTTTGTTCATGAATGAAACAGTGGTGCCGATGAGTGAGACTGCGGCGGCTAATTTATTGCGCTACGAAGTGTTCCAGCAGACCCCCCCGCTCTTTAAAGAGCATATTTTTCTAAAAGATGAAGAAAAGGGGACTCTGAAGCGCGTTATATACATTGCATCTGTGGCATCTAAAACGGGTGATATGAAGGATATTTTAGTTCAAGAGTTTGAAGAGGGGCGTATACAGAGAATTATTTCCGCCAACAGAGGGAAATGGGTCAACGGGCAGTGGTGGATTGAGGACGGGCAAGTTTTTGATGTGACGAAGACAGGGACGGTCAGTCTGCTTTTTCAATTCAAACGAGAGAAGCTAAACCTAAACATGAACCCCTCCCAAGTGGGTCGGAGTTCAACGGATCCATCGCAAATGAATCTGCTTGAGTTAAGGGAGACAATAAAAAACCTTGCCCAGCAGGGGGTTGATACAGGGAAAATGAGCATGATGCTGCATCTGCGCCTTGCCGTTCCCTGGGCGAGCGTGGTTCTGGCTCTTGTGGGCGCAACGGTGGGAAGCCGTCCGCAACGCTCCAGTTCCGGTATGGGACTTGGGTTAAGTGTGATTATTGTCTTTGTTTATTATGTTATTCTTTCCTTCTGTCAATCTTTAGGGGAGACAAACTATATTCCGGCTCCCATTGCAGCCTGGATCCCTAATGTTGTTTTTCTCATATTAGGCGGGTTTCTAGCAAAGCGGGCTAACCAGCTGGGCTGAAGTATAAGCCCATCAACCGTAGTACAAGAGAGGGTGTTTGTACGCTATGAGTATTGCTTTAATCGCCGGTGATGGAGATCTCCCCGTTGAAATAGCCAGAAGGCTTTCTCTTCAGGGGGAATCACTTCGAATCTATGCGTTGAGAGAGAGTCCCGATGCGTTAAAACCGTATTCCGATATGGTTGTGAACTTGTTGACGACGGAGCTTGAATTTGCCGTTCGCGATATGAAGATGAACGGTGTTAAGAAGATTATAATGGCCGGAGTTGTTCCCAAAACACTGATCTATCGGCCCGGAGTGCTTGATAAAATGGCACAATCGCTTGTCGCCGGATTGGATGAACGGGATGATCACTCCGTTTTGGGAGCCGTTGTTTCCTTTTTGACCGGTCTCGGATTTGAGGTGCTGAGTTATCGATCGCTTTTGTTGGATCTGATGGCGAAAGAGGGGCATTTTGCCGGTCGTCAGCCGACTCCTGAGGAGCAAAAAGATGTTGAATACGGCGTTCGAATGGCTCAAAAACTAGTGTCTCTTTCCTTTGGTCAGACGGTTGTGGTGCATCAAAAATCAGTTGTTGCTGTTGAAGCCATGGAGGGAACAGATGCAACCCTTTTGAGAGCCGGGTCTCTGTGCAAAAAAGGGGTGGTCGTCAAACTGATGCGCTCAGATCAGGATGAACGGTACGATATTCCCACGGTAGGGCCGCAGACGCTGCGTTTGATGGGGAAGACCGGATTAAGCTGCCTCGCTCTGCATGCGGGATGGACCCTTATTATTAATCCCGAAGAGTTTTACAGAGTGGCGGCCGAGGAAAATATCAGTGTGGTAGGGGTGGATTCTTGTCGATCTTTATGAGTTCCGGGGAGGTATCCGGGGATCATTATACGGCTTGTATCGCAAAAGAGCTGAGAAAAAATGGGTACCGAGGTGAGCTCTGGGGAATGGGGGGGCGCGAATCCAAAGAGGCCGGCGTTCGTTGTGCTTGGAATGGAGAGCAGCTTCAGCTTTTAGGCGTGGTCGAGGTTCTTCGCGCCATCCCCTCGCTTTTTAAGCTCCGAGATGAGATCGTGCACGAAATTTTGCAGCGATCTCCGAGCGTTGTGCTTGTCGCGGACAGCCCTGATTTTCACATGCCTCTTATCTCCGGTTTGAGAAAAAACGGGTATAAAGGGAAAGTGGTCTATATATCTCCCCCCTCTGTTTGGGCTTGGCGGAGTCGACGAGCGGAGGCTTTGGCGCAATGGGTGGATTTGTGTCTCCCTCTGTTTCGTTTCGAGCATGACTATTTATCGGAGCACGGATGTAAGAGCTTTTGGAAAGGCCATCCCCTCGTGGAGGAGTTTTCTGCCGAGGCAGAGGAGGATGCGCAACTGAAAGTTTTTGCCTCTGAGGGAAAGTTGGTCGCCCTTCTTCCGGGAAGCCGCCGCAGTGAAATACAATCCCTTTTTCCGCTTTTGAGCGTTGTCTATAAAGGATTGGAGGCGGAGGGATGGTTGCCGGTCTTTTCCGTTGCTCCCGGATTAAACTCTGATGCAGCGGAAGGTTTGAATCGACTGCTTGAAGAGGGCCATTATCGTTCTTACTGCGGCCGGGGGAGAGATCTTATGGCCGCTTCTGCCGCTGTGGTGGGTTCGAGTGGAACGGCTACCGTGGAGGCAATGCTTTTGGAGCGGTATATGGTGATCGTCTACAAGGTACACCCCGTGACCGCTTTAATTGGACGTCTATTATTGCATAATCGTTTTTTTGGAATTCCTAATTTGCTTGCCGGAGAGGAATTCTTCCCCGAATTTGTCCAAGACAGAGCCCAACCGGATGCGGTGCTGAAATCCGTTCTGGGGTGGTTAAATGGAAGCATCGAGGAGAGAGAACAGATAAAAATGAAGATGAAAATATTGGCTCAATCAATGGGGACACCCGGAGTGTACGCAGATTGGGTTAGAGAGATTCTTAAATTAAGTGAGGAATCACAGAGTGACGGGGCACATCATGTCTGATCGAAAGATATGGAGCCTCTACCGACGGCTTTTGGAGTACTGCCACCCCTATATGCCGCGTTTGGGGGCCGCTCTCGGATGTATGGTTCTTTCTGCGCTCTTTGGGGTGATTCCCCCCTGGTTGATGAAAAATGTTGTGGATGATGTCCTTATACAGGGAAAAAGTTACCTCCTGAACATCCTTTCCATCGGAGTGGTTTTACTCTTTGTGGGCAAGGCTCTTTTTGGATATGGACATATGTATTTGATGACCTGGGTAGGGCAGCGGGTCATTATGGATTTACGGCTGGAGCTGTACAGCAAAACACAGCGCCTTTCCTTTGCCTCCTTGTACAGCCGAAGATCGGGGGAGTTTCTCTCTCGAATCACCAATGATGTGAGCACTCTGCAGCAGATTTTAGCCTCCGTTGTTGTGGATATGGTGGTTCAAGGTGTTACCTTTTTGGGTATTTTGGGTTTTTTATTTTTTATTAACTGGAAATTAACGCTGAATACTTTCTTGGTGATTCCTGTGGCTGTGCTTGTTGTTGACTGTGCCTCCGCAAAACTGAGGCGTGTGGGAAGCGTTATTCAGGAGCAATTGGCTCAAGTCTCCGCAGTGGCGCAGGAGGCTCTTTCTTCCATTCGCATTGTGCGCGCTTTTGCGACAGAGGATGTCGAATATGCCCGCTTTGCTGAAAAAAACCGCGATCACTTCAGAGCTTTGATGAAGGGCACACAGGTTCGCGGTGTGTTAGAGGGCGTCGTCGAGGTTGTCCTTGTCATGGCTCTGGCACTGATTCTCTGGCTGGGGGGGCGCGATGTTGTTGCCGGAAAGCTGACAGCGGGAGAACTTCTGGCTTTTCTTACGTACCTTGGGCTTTTAGTGCAACCGGTGAGGGTCTTGAGCCGCGTTGTCAGCAGTATCCAGCAGGGAATGGCGTCTGCAGAGCGTATTTTTGAAATCTTGGATGAGCAGAACGAGGTTCCTGCTGCAGAAAATCCGGTGGTGTTATCCTCTGTAAAAGGGGAAGTTGTCTTTAAAGATGTGTGGTTTACCTATGAGCCGGATCGTTGGGTTTTACAATGGGTCAATCTAACGATTCAACCGGGGGAAAAAATTGCCATAGTAGGCGGTACCGGCGCAGGCAAATCCACAATCGCAGATCTTGTTTTACGTTTTTATGACCCGGTCAAAGG
>JAGPAO010000116.1 GCA_018063805.1 Synergistaceae bacterium
AATAAAGCCTTTGATTTCGTCCTTGTCTCTGTAGATGAAAATGTCTGCGGAGGGTAATATGTCCTTTACGGTGTCGAAAAGATTTTTCCAGTGCTCGCGTGGGATGAAGGGGTGGGCTAGGATGTTTGTCTGTAGCCAAATATCCATGACCCGATCCAGTTGCCCTTCTTTCATTTTCTCGATCATGGCGCACCCTCTTTTCTTATCATTCTACATAGTTTGGGGTCTTATCCGCTAGCTGTTTTACTTGGCTTGACAATCCAAGACCACTACAAGTTTCCTAATGGTGATCTTGATACTCCCATATCTAGCTGCTCCCTATGTGAAATTTCATTTTTCAAATAAGGAAGTGTGCTAGTGGAAAAAACTTTGTTTATTTCATTCTCTATATTAAATCCAGGATTAATCGGTTGTTCTGTGTTTGCTAGCAAGGATCGAAACCACTGCCTTGTTTCTATTGGATAAATATTTCCAGCTATAGAAGACAGTCGGTTGCATCCGTGCTTTATCTTATCTTTTAATGCAACCTCGCCTCCAGCGTATATGCTTATTGGCCTGTTTATACTTGATTGGATCAAGGGGATACGTGTAGTATCACCTGCTTCTTTTAAACCTATGATGTTTTTGTTTTTCATCACTTCAATTAGAGAGGGAATGGAAATATCAAACCCCGTCCTTTTGGGGTTATTGTATAGAAGTATAGATCTATCAAATGCATGTGCAATTGTGTTGACGTAAACTACAATCTCTTCTTGGCTGGGCAAAATATATGGTGGGAAGCCCAGCAAAATACCGGAAATTTTTTTCGAGGCATTTGTTTTGATAGCTAAAGCGAGTGCGTCTTTTTGGCGAATACTTGAAACCCCGAAAATGATTTCAAAATCATCGCGAAAACGTTTGTCGTTTTCTATCGCCTCAACTAACTCTAATTTTTCAGATAGGGTTAAACTGTGTTGCTCTCCCGTTGACCCGCATACCAAGACAGAATCTATGCCTTTGTTTTGTAAATTTACAATGTGCTCTATCGTGCTTTTAACGTTTAATTCTTCATCTACATGAAATGCTGTCGGTACAGCAATATGAAAATCATTCCTTAAAATGCAATCCATCTGGCTACTTCCTCTCTGTGTAAGTGTTCTATCATAGTCAAACTATTATGTTTAAATCAACATTCAATGGTATAGTGCGCCACGTTGGTACGGTTGTCAAGACCATTACGCGACCGATTAAAAGTCATCCGAAAAGTGAGCCTCATCTGATTTCGTCATCATCTCTGTAGATGAAAATATCTGCGGAGGGTAACATATCCTTGACGACGTCGAAAAGATTTTCCCGATGTTCCTTAAAAGTGACGTGCGGACATTTGTGATGTAGAATGACATATAAAAATAAAGATGGATAGTAATAACGTTCTAAGTTTTATTTCAAGATGCAAAGGCAGTGGGGAGACGAAGTGCAGAGAGTGGCTATAGGGGGTGAATTTCGAAGTTTTCGCCGGTCAGCCGTCACAGTACTCTTCAAAATTTGGAGGTTGTGGGAGCTTGTTTAAGGTGGTTTTATTAGGTCTTATTTATAGCTTTATTATCCAGCATCATAATATGACATAAATATTGGAGGATGATGGCGATGAAATGGCTTAAAAACTTAAAAACAGCGTCTAAGATATTGCTGCTTGTGGGAGTAATGATGTCATAGTTCTGCTATAGCGTTTTTGTTGGTTACAAAACCAGTCTGCGTGTAAGCGATAGAATGAACATCCTGTATGAGGAAAATGCCCTTCCAGCCATATATGTTCTTTCGGCTAAAGATGCAACGAACACGACTCGCTCACTTACACTAAAATCAATGGTTTTTGCATCCAAAGATATCGACACACAGCTTGTGAACCGATTGACTGAAAGACGTCAGTTTGTAGATAGTACGCTGGTTAAATATGAAGGAACAAACCTTGATGACAAAGAAAAAGCGATACTGGCAACGATACGCAGCATGTCAGCCAAAGTAAGGCCTGTTATGGATGAAGTGATCGCCTTTGGACGTGACGGCAAACGTGAAGCGGGATTCAAGCGCTTCATGCAGCCGGACGGAGACGCTGCTTTTTCACTGCTTCTCACCACTTTTGACGAGCTCGCTCAATATTTGGTTGAAAAATCGGGAAGGATCAAGCAAGAAGAGCTTATAGCTGCCAGGAATGCAAGGAATAGCATGATTGTCACATCCATAGTGATATTGGCTATAGGCATCTCCTTTGGTCTGTTTGTATCTAGGGTGATCACGAAGCCGTTGAACAACCTCCGCGGAGCCGTTGCTAATTTTGCGTCAGGCGATCTTTCCGCCCGTTTGGATACGGAAGGGCGCGATGAAGTGGCGCAAATGGGGCATGCTCTCTTTGATATGTCTCAGACGCTGATGCGTGTTATATCTACGGTGCGTGATGCCAGTAACAGCATATCGGAAACGGCGCACGATTTTTCTGCGATGGCACAGCAGACGAATGCTTCCGTTGAGGAATTTAAATCAAGCGCCGATGAGATGGGGCACAATCTTGATAACTTGGCGTCTTCAAGTGAAGAAATCAATGCATCAGTAGAAGAGGTAGCGGCCGGTGCTCAAGCGACTGCTGAGCGAGGAACAGATATTGCGCGTAAAGTGGATGAGGCTATGAATGCCGGGGAAGCCGGGATGGTTGCCGTTCAAAAGGCCACGACAAGCATCGATGGCGTCGCCAGAAAATCCCATGAGGCAACTAAAGCGGTGCAGGAGCTGGGCAATAACGCGCGTCAGATACAGAATTTTGTAACCCAAATAGGCGGCATTGCAGATCAGACCAACCTGCTGGCGCTCAATGCGGCTATAGAAGCTGCGCGAGCGGGGGATGCCGGGAGAGGTTTTGCCGTCGTTGCCGAAGAAGTCCGAAAACTGGCAGAGGACAGCAACGTAGCAGCCAACAGCATCGCGGAGCTTGCGAGTAGCATAACAAGAGATTTGGACAAAGTGGTGACATCTGCTATAGAAAATGCCAAAGAATCCGAGGATGCTAAGGGACTTGCGATAGAGACGGATGCCACCATTAAGGATATGATCTCCTACCTCAGAGATATTGCAAGTTTCACTCAGGATCTGGCCGCCGTGTCACAGGAACAGGCCGCTTCAAGCGGAGAAATTGCCGAGTCGGTACAGAACATGGCTTCAAGGGTGGCTAATTCTGCGGAAGGGGCATTGCGAATAAGCAACAATGTCAAGGATGTGGCTGCCGCATCCGAACGGGTGGCTATGGGCGCGGACAACCTCACTAAGCTCTCAGGCGAACTTCAGGAGGAATTATCGTTCTTTAAGATTGACATCGCCTCAAAAACGGGTGGAGGTAAGGGGAAAAAAGATCGGCTTGCTTTGCATCCTTAGACACAAGGATAGATAAACGCTGCCGGTAGGATGTGCAAAAGCCCGCTCACTGAGCGGGCTTTTGCTTTGGTAAGACTTGAAACCGTTATGGGTGGTGGAGCCGAACTGAGCTACTTATGCAAGTCATATCCCTTGAATAATTTATCCACATGATTTTTTTTCCCTCGAATTGCTATTCCGACAAGATTTAACTCTTTTGTACTATAATTCGCGACCATGGCTCTGTTGTCCTCGTCATTGTAAGTGTTAAATAATTCTTCGGTGTATATTGCAATAACAACTTCCTTTGTCAACGCTTTTTCCAGAAGCTCGCTCATCTTTTCCCCGCTGGAAGAATAGATCATTATGGGTTGCTGCGACATGGGTAAATAGTGCACGTTGTCCTTGTCCACATAAGGTTGCCCTATAATATTTTGAGTTCCGCCAATTCCGCTCATGAGGAACGCCGTGATGTTCAATTTTTGCCACATTTCCAGATCTTCCCTTAAAATAAGTTTGATCTTAGTATCAAATTCCATTGTAAATCCTCCTTTGAGATTTTGTATGGCACTCTCTGAATTTAAACACACACAGGATTTAAACTTCTGGGTATTACAGAAAAAGCCCGTTCTGCGAACGGGCTTTAAATTTTATTTCTATGAAGAAGCTAAAATATTGTTAAGTGGTGGCGGTGACTGGAGTCGAACCAGTGACACTGCGGGTATGAACCGCATGCTCTAGCCAACTGAGCTACACCGCCATGGTTGCGGGGACAGGATTTGAACCTGTGACCTTCGGGTTATGAGCCCGACGAGCTACCGGACTGCTCCACCCCGCGATAACACTCTCTGGTGCCGAGAGCGGGACTTGAACCCGCACGGACTTGCGTCCACAGGATTTTAAGTCCCGTGCGTCTACCGGTTCCGCCATCCCGGCTAGCCAAGTAATTATAGCAAGAATTACTCATACGTCAACGCCCAATTTTTATTTTTTTATTTTTCCTGAAAATCTTTTGCGCGATGCCCCCGAGTCTGTGCAATTTCTATTGACCAATTCAGGACAAACGGGTACTTTTACAGGGTGATATTACACTGGGTGTTTTCTGTGCATCCGTTTGATCGATAGAAAGGTGGTTCTCGCGTATGGCTCACTCCCTTTTGGATTCCCTTAATCCAAAACAAAAAGAGGCCGTTACCTGGTGTGAGGGGCCGGAGTTGGTGCTTGCGGGCGCCGGAAGCGGTAAGACGAAGGTCCTGACGACGAAAATAGCGTATTTGATCGAGGAAAAGGGGGTCGCCCCCCATCATATCCTGGCGCTTACCTTTACGAATAAAGCGGCCCGGGAGATGCGTGACCGAGTGGAACAGCTGGTGCAGGGGCGTTTGCTGGGGATGCAGGTTTCCACGTTTCACGCCTACGGGCTGCGTTTTTTGCATCGCCACAGGCTGGAGTTGGAGCGGCTCGGATATCCCGGGGTCTTTGTTATCTTTGATACCTCGGATGTAAAATCTCTGGTAAAGAGGTTGATGACTGCTTATTCGATCGATCCCAAGCGTTTTGATGTCTCCTGGGTGATTGGGATGATCTCAAAAGCCAAATCGGAGGCGGACCCGGCGACGCTGAAGCCGGACATTGATGCCCGCTGGTTTGACCTTTATCAAGCCTACCACAAAGAGTTAAAAAAACAGGGTGCTCTTGATTTTGACGATCTGCTGACGGTGCCGCTGCATATCCTCACCGTTGATAATGAGGTGCGGGAGCAGGAGCGCAGTCGGGTTGATTGGGTTTTGGTGGATGAATATCAGGACGTCAACCGCACGCAATACCTTCTGCTCAATCGCCTGATTGGAGAAAGCCGCCGCATCATGGTGGTGGGTGATCCCGATCAATCCATTTACGGATGGCGCGGCGCGGATATGGGGATGATCCTGAACTTCGAGCACGACTTCCCCCAGTCCAAGGTTGTCGTGCTGGATCAGAATTACCGTTCAACGGGAAATATCTTGGCGGGGGCGAATGGTGTCATTCGCTACAACAGCGATCGGCTCCCCAAGGATTTGTGGACGGCCGCCGATATGGGGAGGAAAGTTCAAATTCTGATGTCGCGCTCCGACCGCGAGGAGTCCTCCTTTTTAGTGGATGAGGTGGAGCGGCTGCACGATGAGGGGTATGCCTACGGAGAAATGGCCCTCTTGTATAGGATGAATGCCTTGAGCCGCGGCTTTGAGCAGGTCTTTTTGGAGCGGGGTATTCCCTACCGCGTCGTGCGGGGCGTTGCTTTTTATGAGCGGCGTGAGGTTAAGGATGTTCTGTGCATGCTGCGTTTGGCCGTCAACCCGCGCGATTGGGCCTCTTTGGCTCGGGTGGGGAATATCCCTATTCGCGGTTTGGGGAAGGTCAGTCTGGAGAATTTAGGCAATTGGCTGTCGTCCGCTCCCGGAACGGCGAGGGAGATTTGGCAGTCCTTTGCCTCCGAGGTACCGCTTAAAGGAAAGGCCGCCGGAGGAGCGGTGAAGCTGGGGGCGGATATGTGCCGTATTTTGGATCATATGCAGGATATTCCCGGTGCGATTGAGTGCATTTTGACGGATAATGGGTACGCCGATTATCTTCTTGAGGAGACTCCAGAGGATTGGGAGGAGCGCGTTGAGAACGTGCGCGAACTTCTCTCTATTTTGCCTGAAGAGGGGGATATCGCCGAGGTTCTCTCAGAGGTGGCTCTTTTTACCGACATGGAGCTTGCGGTGGAGGATAGGGATCGCGTCAATCTCTTGACCTTGCATGCGGCCAAGGGGCTTGAGTACCCCATTGTCTTTTTGGTGGGGATGGAAGAAGGAATTTTCCCCAGTGCCCGCTGTATGGAGGATGCGATGGGGTTATCGGAGGAGCGGCGTCTTTGCTACGTGGGCATGACGCGAGCGCGTGAGCGCCTGTATCTTTCCGGCGCGGAAAGCCGATTGTTGTTCGGCGGCTTTAAGCACGCGAGCTTTTCCCGGTTTTTATCGGAAGTACCGGAGGATTGTTGCCAGACAGA
>JAGPAO010000117.1 GCA_018063805.1 Synergistaceae bacterium
AAAACGTCTGCCCTCCGTTGCGAACCACAAAAAAACCCTCGCCCTGAATGGCCATATCCGTACGGTTGCCCGTGCTCTGCGGGCTTCCCTGAGTGTGTATCGTCTCAATAGACCCGACTTTGACTCCCAATCCGACCTGCATCGGATTGACACCGCCGATAGGGACGCCGTTATCCGGAGCACTGGCTCCCTGCATCGTCTGATAAATCATATCCTTGAAGTTAATCATGTCGCGTTTAAAGCCTGCGGTATTAACATTGGCAATGTTATTACCCGTAACGTCAAGATAGGTCTGGTGTGCTTTTACGCCGCTGACTGCGGAGTATAAAGAACGTAACATAGTGTGTCCCCCTTACAGATATTTTCCGTTGCCGGGCATTCCCTTGCCTGGTATTGGGCCCGACCATCCGTGGGGGCACCGTCCCGCCTTATCAATCCTGTTTATCCCACTGCCTGCACTTGATCCAGCGTGATTCCGGGCTTTGTTTCATCCTTAAAGTACAGATAGACTTTACCCTCGTTAAATTCAATAAATTGAACCGTATCCGCCTGAGGCTTGCCCGCAGCATCCGTATAGCTGACCAATCGTCCAATATACCCTACGGCAGAGGAGGAGTTCAGCTGCACCAACGTCTCCAAATTTTTATTCGTAGTTATCTGCTGTTCCAATGCGTTAAAGGTCGCCAGCTGCGCGACAAACTCCGTATCCGGCATTGGGTTTGTCGGATCCTGATGTGTCATTTGAGCGACAAGCAACTTCAGAAAAGAATCCTTATCAAGGGAAGATTCCGCCTTATTTTTTCCATCGTCAAAATAATTGATGTTACTGCTTGTACCCGTAATTGAATTTGGCATTTTTATTTCCTCCTTCTAACCAACCCAGTGCAACAGTCCTTTTTCAAGATCCAGGCGTATTGCCGCAGAGTCATCCGTAAGCTCGTCATCCGCGCCCTCAATACCGCCTGAGCGCTTTAATTTTTTAGCCGCCGTCCCCGTTCTATCTTTTTCATCTCCGCCACGTATATCCACGGAGAGTCCGGAGACATGGATTCCCTGTGCCTGCAGGGATTGTTTCAATTGATCCAGTTGGTTTTGCAGCACCTGACGCAACTGTTCATTATCCACCCGAAAAGTCGCTTCAATCCCGTTTGCCGTCGTTTGAAGACTGACGTCAATCCGGCCGAGAGCGGGAGGATCCACCACCATCCTCGCCTGCGTCACACCCTCGTTTTTGAGGAATTCCAAGACCGCTTGCACTCCGCGTCCCAGCGCGTTGTCCCCAAAAAAATCAGCTACCGCTGCGCTTGGAGACGCAGGAACCATTTCTGTTCGTGCGTTTTCTAAAGTCGGTTCTTGCATTGCACCTCGCAGATTTGCGAGAATATCCGTCACACTGAAGGTTCTTGTGGGCCTCTCTAAAACGGGAGCGGTTCCTCCTGCGTCCTTTAAAGCAGAAGCGTCCTTTATTGCGGACGCCGATGCATCCTTTACGAAAGAAGTTTTAGCCTCCGTTAACTCACCCTTCAAAGGAACCGACCTATCCGTCCCCCCGACACTCGGGTGCGCTCTCTCCTGTTGTACGGGAACTGATTCCGAAACCTCTAACGTTCCTTTATCTATTGTCGGCTGATCCGCTGCAACATTTACCCCTGTCTCTAAAGTTCCTCTTTTTTCATCCGCTAATCGCCGGAAATTCTTAGGAATGAGACCGTCAGACATTAAAGGCAGCGCATGAGCCCCTTTTTCCGTTACATTCTGATGTTGATCAACGGGCTCCGTTCCTTTTGTGAGAGCAATATCCTCTGCTGAGAGCGCCTCGGAAAAATTAGCAGCGGGAACATTTTTTGCCGATAAGCGTTGCTCCTCGCTCAGGGGATCTTTTTCTCCCATAATAAGAGGGGAATCGGAGCCATTGGCAGTCTTGTTGGTGAGGTCTTCCCCCACGAGAACGGCAGTATCCAAGGGAATGGATTCGCTATCCGCTGTCGGCAAGGAAGGAACCTCCCCTTCGCCATCCGGCTGTTCCGGCTGAATTATTTCCGGAACATGCTGATGAGCAGAGGCAAACTCCAAAGCCAGTATCATATCGGGGTTAAACAATCCCAATTTAGGAGACTCAGGCTGATTCTCCGAATCTGCTTCACCGGCAGGCACCTCTGTATCGATAACATCTGTCGTCTCCATGTTTTGATTATTGAGGAGCCCCCTAAATAAAGGGAGCACGGCAAGCATCTCTTGGGGATTGGGTTCCCCTTGTTCCTCTTTCACAGGCGGTTTTGCCGCAGCAAACACTCTATCAAAGTTCTCCCCTGCGTTCTCCGTCTGCGAACCGGGCGCACCGCTTCCTGTCATCATGGTATCGGTTGGAACACTGTTTATACTTGGCACAGCCACAGCAGACACCTCGCATTATTTTGTTTGTTGGGATAGCTGTTCAGCCAGCCTCGCCGCCTGCTCCGGCCTCATTCTGGCTAAAATCCTAGCCTTAACGTCCTCCGTCATTCTCGATAGCAGGTTGACGGCCAGAGCCTCACTTGTCTTTCCCAAAATAGCTGCGGCGTTCCGCGGAGACATCTCCTCAAACGTTCGCTGCAGTCTCTTCAGTTCAACCTCTGATTCCGCCGATGCGGCTCCTTCAGCAGGAACATCTTGACTTAACGCCTCCAACGCTCTTTGTATTTCTTCCTGCGATTGGAGAACTTCTTTTTCCCGTCCGGTCAGATCCTTGGACATTCTTTCTACCCATTCCCCTTGTTGATCCAAAGAGCGCATTCTAACCGCGATCTTCGTCTCCCACTCCTCCAACTCCAACCTTCGCCTTTCATCAACGGTCAGGGAGAAAACAGGGGGAATCCCCATCATTTTGGCAACATCAGGCCCGATCAGGGGCAATCTCGGAACAAGAGGGTACACAAAGGGGCGCACATCAACATTACCGCTCAATTGAAGGCCGGCGAGCACACCAACCCCTAAAAACAAAGAGATCAGAAAAAAACCGCACCCGCGTTTTTTTTTGCCCTTCCCTTTTTTCGGCGCTGCCGTATTTTCTTTTGTTACCGCGGAGGATCCCTCCGCGCCCAGCAATGCATCGCGTTCAGGCGGGGCCATGGCTATTCTCCTTTGGAGTAGCGCCTGTAAAGAGCAAGCACATTTTTAACGTAATTCTGCGTCTCCGGAAAGGGTGGAACACCGCCGTAACTATCCACTCTCCCGGATCCGGCGTTGTAAGCCGCCAGCACTTTTACAGTGTCTCCATCATATTTATCGGCAAGTTGCGACAAGTATTTAATCCCTCCCTCAAGATTGCGGATGGGATCCTTGGGGTCGACGCCCAAACCCCGAGCCGTCGCAGGCATTAATTGCATCAATCCAACAGCGCCTGCCCTGGAAATTGCTTTTGCATTCCCCCCGGATTCACAACGCATAACAGCCCGCGCCAAATCCGGATCGACATCGTATTTTTGGCACAGCTCCTGCAAAGAGGGTTCCCAATGTGCCAATCTCTCCGCGACAGAGGCAGATACGGGAGGCGCCATTGCTCCATCATCGTCGTACGGAGTGGCCATGACCTCTTCCAAAACGTCGACAAAGGGTTCCTGCGGCTCTGCCGGCATCTGCGTGGACGGATATATTTTCCCCTCTATTTCATGGATTCGGGCAAGAACGCGCCCCATATTGGCGATCGACATTTTCATACTTCCGTCCCTCCCCGGATTCTTCTCAAATAACGCATCGTCGTGATATCATCCAGTCCGTTTTGCTCCACGACAAGCTTTTGTTGGTGGATTCTCTCTTTGACTTTATCCACATATTGTTCCATTAATCTAAAGTCTCTATGCCTTTCCAATAAAACTTCTTTCGTTTTTTCGATCTCTACACGGCATTTTTTGAGCTGATAGTGGCTCTCATCAAGATGTTTTTCAATCACATCCAGATTTTGACGCTCAAACCAGAGCTCCTGCGGAGAGAACAAACGGTCTTTGCCGGAACAGAAGGCACAGAGCGCACCCTCTTTTTCCTCTCGAATCTCCGTTATCCTCTTCTCAATTCGTTCCTCTACGCCCATTTTTTCCGTAAGCTCAATCTGCGTCAGCTCCCGCTCGACTTCACGAACGTGTAATACCCGCTGAAAACGCACAAGATCATCCGCCATACCGAATCCCTCCGCCCACAGGTGAGACTAGCTGCGAGGAGCGAGCTGCAAAAGACGCTCCAACGACTCGGAAAAGGGGACATTTTCATTCATCCCCTGCTTTAAAAATGCATCCACGGCTTCTATATGTTTTAGCGACCAATCGACGTCGGCATTGCTTCCCGGTTTATAGGCACCTATATTAATCAAATCTTGAGCCTCGGAAAAAATTGAGAGAAGCTCTCGTACCCTTCCCGACGCTTCATAGTGCTCCTGAGATACAATACTCGGCATGACACGGCTGACGCTCTGCTGAACATCAACAGACGGATAATGATGGCGGGCCGCGAGTTTTCGGTTAAGAACAAAATGTCCGTCCAAAATACCGCGAACCGTATCGGCAACGGGCTCGTTCATATCGTCCCCCTCAACCAGTACGGTATAGATCGCGGTGATGCTTCCTTTTTCTCCCGCACCCGACCGCTCCAGCAGACGGGGCAACAGGGCAAAGACAGAGGGCGTGTATCCTCGTGTCGCAGGAGGTTCCCCAATCGCTAACCCTACATCTCGCTGCGCCATCGCGACGCGGGTAACGGAGTCCATCATCAAAAGGACATTGTTTCCCTGATCTCGAAAGTATTCCGCAATGGCGGTAGCCGTAAGAGCCGCTTTTAAACGCACCAGTGGGGGTTGATCGGAAGTGGCGACCACAACGACAGATCGGGAAAGCCCCGAACCCAAATCTCGGTCAATAAACTCCCGAACCTCTCGCCCTCGCTCTCCAACCAGAGCAATAACGTTGATATCCGCCTCCGTATTACGCGCCATCATCCCGAGCAGTACGCTCTTACCCACTCCGGATCCGGCAAAAATACCCACGCGCTGCCCCTGTCCGAGAGTCAAAAGCCCGTCAATAACCTTCACCCCTACTGCCAGCGGTTTCTCAATCATCTGGCGGCGCAAAGGGTGCGGCGGAGCCGCCGTAAGGGGATAAAAATCCACAGCGGGAACAGGCCCCTTATCGTCAAGAGGTTCTCCCAAACCATCAAGCACCCGCCCCAACAACGCGGGGCCAACGTGCACCCCAAGGGAACGCCCCATAGTGAGAACATCGCACCCAGGTCCAATATCCGTTATTTCCCCAAGGGGCATCAACAGCACGCGATCCGTACGAAAACCCACGACCTCCGCCCGCAAAACGGTGGTCCTGTTTCTGAAACGTATCTCGCACAAATCGCCTATTTGGACATCGGGACCCTGCGATTCGATCACCAATCCGACAACTTGAGTCACTCGGCCGTTAATCCGCACGAGCTCCGTCTGAGCCAGACGCCCCTCCAGAGCAACCAGCATATTGCTCGCGAACTCCTCCGTGGCCGTTTTCAGAACGACAGGTTCCATTACAACAGCAGACTCCGGCAAAGGGGATGCAATCAACCCCTCTGCCGGAGCTGCCTCATTCGGCAGAATCGGCTCCACTATGGTCTGTGGCATCGCGCATCCCTCCCCCCTCTTCGAGAAGCTGACGGATTTGAGTGCTGATCTGCTCCAGTTGCGTACGCCAACGGGCGTCGTAAATACCCATTCCCGTTTCTACCAAGCAACTTCCTCTGTCAACATGTTCATCCCCGAGAAACTCGAAGTGTTTGATCCCGCGCAAAACATCCAGCAAGTCATCCTTCGTTTGGGTCACAAGGGGAAGATCTTCCGGGTGGAGATAAACCATAATTTTTTCGCGATCGCTGACTCGCTGCACAATGCCGCGAACCGTGCGATCCACAACAGCGGGATCCAGCTTCACTCGTGTCAGAAGCATCCTCTCCAGCATAACCTCCCAGAGAGTGATGAGCTGCAGTCCGGAGGCCTGAAAAAGTTTTTCTCTGGATTCTTCCAATCCATGGTGAACCCCCTCCAACAGAGCGACCAAAGAGGAAAAACGATTGGAGTAATCCGTTCGGACGGTCTTCTCCGCCGTTTCCATGCCCTCCGCATAACCGATATCATACCCTCGTTGTTTGCCTTCTTTTTCTGCCGCAATCAGAGCTTGTTTCTGCTCTTCTTTATTTTTTGCGTGCAGTTCATCCCTTTCCGCAGCCACTGCCTTGCGCAAGCCGTCCTGTTCCTCACGCAGCTTGGCCTCAGCGGCAAGAGCGGTGTTTAATTGCCCCTCTATCTGCGCAATGCGTTCGTTTAATTGAAGAATGGTAAGGTCTCTTGGATCGGGTAGGCTGGAGGGTAC
>JAGPAO010000118.1 GCA_018063805.1 Synergistaceae bacterium
TAAGGCGGCTGCTTGTTCCCGCGTTTCGTTGTCGATTCTTACCTGTACCGTGGATCGCGCTTTCATCTGCACCACCTCCTGTTGCAATCGTATTGCATTTGTCATTGAATGTCAACGTTTTAATGACTAAGATATCCGTGCTACGGAAGCATAACGGGGATAAAGTTTTTTTCGATATGCAGGCGGTTGCTTGCGATCATTAATTCTCGCATCTGTCCCCCTCTGTGTTCTAATTGCATCAGCTTTTGCGCGTAGGGTGTGCCCGGAGCGATGGTTCGGGAGATGACAGGGAGAGTTGCTGTATCGCGCATTTTACGCAAGACTTCTCTGCCTGTTCCGTTTGCCCCCAGCACGCGGATATAGGGGGGGCCTAACCGTTGAAAGGCTCGGTTGCTCCAGTGATCCAGTCCCAATAAAAAATGGATACAGTGGCGCTGAATTCTTCCGCGAGGGTAGCGTCGGCTGATACAGCGGTCGATGAAATCCTCAAAGCTTGCGGCTTCCGCCGCCATTTGGATGAAACGATTCTCCAACCCCTCCCGCATTTCCGCAAACTGAGCCAGTTGTTTGGGTGCCGTCAGAAGAAGGTGGGATTTTAAAATTCTCCAGAGTGTGTCTTCGTCAGAAAAAAGAGTCCCCTCTTGAATAGACTGCGCTACTATTTCTGCGGAAAAATCAGGAAGCAGGGAAAGCGCGCGTTCTGTTTGCCCCTCCTTTATCAATTTGCGCACGGCTGTGGCACTTGAAATCTCCGTGGGTTTTTCTTCGTGGTATCCTGCTCCAATCCTTAGGATGGGCGCGGTTTGAATGGGGTATTTTTTTTGCGCGATCCGCAAACAGTAGGATAGAGCCAAGTTATTATTTGGTTTTTTAAGAAAATCTCCGCTCCCCGGTAGGAGATCGTCCAGAGCTCTGCACCGCGCTTCGACAAAGGAAAAACCCGCGGAGAGGTTTTCTCGAAGTTTATTCTTGAAAGAAAGAGGTTCGTGAACTAAAATGTGTAGGATTTTGTCTCTATTCCACTCGGACTCCACTCCAAAGGAGATGTGGGTGACGAGTCCCGTTGCTGCAAGAATATCCACTCCCGCTGAGGCAAAGACGCCTGCGTTATGAGAGGAAAAGGGCACGGGTAACTCCAAAACCAGATCGGCCCCCCCGCGGAGGGCGGAAAGAGTCCGGCTTCTCTTGTCAAGAAAGGCCGGCAGTCCGCGCTGGACAAAGTTGGAGGAGAGAACAACGAGTAAGGCCTCGGCTCCTGTTTTTTCACGGGCGGAGTATAGGTGGTGCAGATGTCCCTTATGGAAGGGATTGTATTCTGCAATGATTCCGGTGATCGATGCGGTCAATAGTGAAAACTCCTTTCCCGTTCCTGTTGGTTGTTCTAGTTAACCACAAATAGGGAAAGGAATAAAGCTCAAAGGGGGTTTGTGTTTCTATGAAGGTATTGGTTTTGAACTGCGGCAGCTCTTCATTGAAGTACCAGTTGTTTGATATGACGGATGAATCCGTTCTGTCAAAGGGATTGGTCGAGCGCATTGGGATTGAGGGTTCCCGTATCAAGCACAGCAAGACGGGGGCGGACGCAAAACTGGTGGAGACTTCTATTCCGGATCATACGGAGGCCATTCGCCTTGTATTGGATCTTCTGTTGGATCCGACAACCGGCTCTCTGGAAAGCCTCTCCGAGCTGTCGGCTGTGGGCCATCGTGTGGTTCACGGCGGAGAGAAATTTGCCGCCTCTGTGGTCGTTACGGAAGATGTCATCAAGAGCATCCGGGAGTGTATCCCCTTGGCACCGCTGCATAACCCGGCAAACCTGATGGGCATCCACGCGATGCAGAAGGCGCTTCCCGGAGTGCCGAATGTGGCGGTTTTTGATACGGCGTTTCATCAGACCATGCCTCCCCATGCTTATATTTACGGAGTTCCGTACAAATATTACGAGGAGAAAAAAATTCGCCGCTACTCCTTCCACGGAACCAGCCATTTCTATGTCGCTCACCGCGCAGCGGCCATGCTGGACAAGCCCATTGAATCACTGAAACTGATTACCTGTCATTTGGGCAACGGAAGCTCCATCACCGCAGTCGATGGAGGAAAGAGCGTGGACTCCAGTTTGGGCATGGGGACGACGCCCGGAGTGCTCATGGGTACGCGTTGCGGAGATGTGGACGCATCCGTCATGCTCGCTTTGATGGAGGAGCACAAAGATGTCCAGAAAGTCAGCGATATTGTCCACAAGGAGAGCGGCGTTCTGGGTGTCTCCGGTCTTTCAAGCGACTTGCGCGATGTGGAGGTCGCTGCTGCAGAGGGAAATGTCCGCGCGCAATTGGCTCTGGATATTCTCTGCTACACGATTAAAAAATATATCGCCTCTTATGCCGCCGCAATGGGCGGAGTGGATGCGATCGTCTTTACCGCCGGTATTGGTGAGAACAGCGATATTATCCGTGCGGAGGCCACAAAGGGACTCGAGTTTATGGGCGTCAAAGTGGATGCCGAGAAAAATAAGACGCGAGGAAAAGAGGCCTTTATCTGCGCCGATGATTCCCGCGTAGCGGTGATGGTCATTCCCACGAATGAAGAGCTGGTGATTGCACGCGACACCAAGACTCTGGTGAAGAAGTAAAAAATAGTGAAACCGCTGGAAAAAGCTCCGTCTGAGTGGAAATGTTCGTTGATGACGGGTGGAATCCGGCGCGATGGCGTCGCTGCGGAGGCCTCTTGGCAGCTATCCCTTCCCGCTCCGGTGCTTCATTGGGGGCTGGAGTACACCATCCAAGGAGCGCTTGATGTCCACTCTAAGGCGAGCAGAACAAAAGATGGGTTGTCCGTCGAGATATCGGTTCGCGGGAAATTGCAAATTCCCTGTTCTCGCTGTTTGGAGATAACCACGCTTGCAATATTGGGCGATTTGCGGTATCTTTTCTTATTGCGTTCTCTAATCTCTGAGCAGGATACCCAAGAGGAACTGTCAGAGGGAGAGGAAGAAATAGTCGCTTTAGATGCTTGGGAGGACGAATTGGATCTGACTCCCTACATCTGGGAGACCTTAATTGTTTCCCTTCCCGTGGGAGCGTTGTGCAAAGAGGATTGCGCGGGGTTATGCCCTCAGTGTGGGTGCAATCAAAACACAGGAAGCTGTGATTGTCCGGTCAGCACTGGGGATCCTCGCTTTGAGGTGCTTCGCCAGATGGATTGCAAAGACTAGAAGAGAAAGTAAGGGGGGAAAATAAATGGCCACTCCAAAACGTAGAATATCTCATTCGCGCACGCACAACCGAAAGGCTAAGTGGTTGGGTGCATTGAGCGCGCCGAGCGTCGTTGCTTGCAGTCACTGCGGTGAGATGATCCAGACCTACAGAGCTTGCCCTGCCTGCGGTTATTACCGTGGTCGCAAGTTTGCGAAGGTTGTCGGTACAGCCGAAGTCGAGTAAGGGCACTACTCATTATTTGATGGATTGTTTAAAGAGTACGGGCTGATCGCAGATTGCGGTCAGCCCGTTTCGATTTTATTGAGCTTTTTGATTACTTCCACTCACTGAAGATATCCAACATGCCACCGATATCACTTTCAATCTCGCTTTTGGCAACATCAGAAAAGCCCATGAATAGAGCATTGTAGATGGCTTGATGGTGCCTTGACGCACGGGTCAGAACCGGTTGCAGGGAGGATTTATCTATCTGATAGTGAAGATATCTGCGATAATGTAGGATTCGGTTTTTGATGCTGCCGTACATCTCTTGGATATAGTCGTTGCCTGATGCCTTAATGATGATGGAGTGAAAATTGTGATCGCACTCTGCATAGGTTTGTACATTGATGTTTTTTCCAATTTCGATATATTCCTTTACGAGGAAATTCAGCTCGGAGAGGTCTTTTTCGGATATGCGACGTGCTGCAAGATACGCTGCATATCCTTCAACCGCGATTCTTGCCTCGTAGAGACTTCGGCTCTCCTCTTTGCCCATCGGCGAAACAATGGATAGTTTTTCATCTTTTTTTTGCACAAGTCCCATCTTGATAAGTTGATTTATGGCGTGTTTGACAGGTGTTCTGCTTACGCCTAACTCCAAGGCTATTTTACTTTCATTTAGCTTTGTTCCTGGTGGAATGTTTAGTTTAATTATGTCCTTATAAAGAGAGTCAAAGATAAAATTGCTAAGCACAAGGAACGGGTTTCTTTTCATCTCATTCGCCAATTTTTCTTTTTTTAAATCCATCATAACGACCCCCTTGTTGGCTTTCAGTCACTCCTGTCGTTTAGTGAAAAAATGTTTTTTTAACAATACATTACTCCTTTGTAGATTGAAGGATTGTACTCTAAGAAATACAATTTTTATTTTCACTACCTGTACAGTATAATTTTTGACTCGTTTCAATAATCGCTATAGTCTAACGATAATCTCTGTGTAGGGGGAAAATGTTTCATATTGAGACGATCAGCTAAACCAACTTCAATTTACAAATAAGAATATATCGGTTTCATATTTAACACAACCTGCAAGCCGTTCAAACCATACTGAATGATATTGAGGAGGTGATTTGTGACGTACCGACGGAGAGTTATAGAAATAAGTATGCCGATAGTTTGGGGCTTGGGGCACGGAGTACTTGAGAAAGGGTGGTCGTAGTGGTGAAACAAAAGCAATACCCGTTGGAGTTTCATGGAGGAAAAGCTTTATCACTTATACCTTTGGCTATCTTTGTGTTTTTCTGCATCGCCTTTTTTGTCGTTTATCAGGTTTATGAAATGGAGGCATTGGCTCTTGGAGGGTTTGTTGCGCTGATATTGGGCAGCCTCTTATCTAAAAATATTGAAGAATACTGGAATGCCGCAGTCAAGGGGATGTCGTCCGAAATAGCAAACAATTTAACATTGATCTTGATCGTTGTCGGAATTTTTTCCAAGATGATGACTCGCGGAGGTGTCGCCATGGGCTTTGTCTGGTTGGGCGACAGCTTGCATCTTTACGGTGCTACTTTTTGTGCATTTACCTTTGTCGCAACCAGTATATTGGCAACGGCTACTGGAACGTCCATCGGTACGATTATTACTGGCATGACCGTTCTTTTCCCTTCGGGTATACTTCTCGGCTGCGACCCGCTTATCCTTGCCGGTGCAATCATGAGCGGTGCCCTTTTTGGTGATTCAATAGGCCCTGTCTCTGATGTTACGATCGCATCCTGCGCGACGCAGGAGTATACAAATAAAAGCGGTTCTGCGGATATAGGGGGTACTGTATACTCCAGAATCAAATTCTCTGCAGTTGCCGGTGCTCTGGCGTTTATTCTTTTTTTGATTTTCGGTGGATCAGGCAAGGAAGCAAGCTCCGTCGGTGCCGAAATGCTGGCACAGTACTCCAATCCGAGAGGGTTGCTGATGTTGGTTCCGGTTGTTCTGCTTCTTTTTGTTGCAATAAAGTATAAGAACATTTACATGGCGGTTACCACCGGTATTATTTCGGGCACGATCGTAGTCCTTATCTTCGGTATATTTCCGGCAAGCGAGATTATGTCAGTGCAAAACGGTACGTTGAAGGGGTTTGTTATCGACGGAATAAAAAACATGCTTGGTACCGTGGGTTACCTGTATTCTCTCTTTGCCATTATGGGTATTCTGAGGGAGTGCGGTATGATGGACAGTATTATCGACAGTCTTATGAGTAGCAAGTTAGCTAAAAGTGTTGTCGGAACAGAACTTGTTATTGCGCTTGGAACCATCGCCACTGGGTTCTGTTTGGGCGGTGCAAATGGTCCTGCTTGCCTAATGTTTGGTCCGATAGCTAATCGGCTTGGTAAGAAGCAGATGTTGCATCCCTATCGAAGAGCCCACCTGTTGGCAGGTATTTCCTCCTCTATACCGGTAATGATTCCCTTTGCTAGTCTCTTTGTCTCAATCACCATCTCCACTATAAATGGATTGATAAAGGATTATGCTTTTATACCCCCGATAAATCCCGCAGCCCTTCCCTTCGGTATGTTCTTCTGTATGACGTTTGCACTGGTCTGGTTCTTTTCTATCTTTACCGGTTGGGGCAGGGATTATGAGGGACCGAACGGCAGCAGGGTGAAAACACTTACCAAAAATTGATCCATCCGGAGGGTGTGCAAAAGATGAAAAATGGGATGAAGGAAAAAATGAAAAGCGGCGAAAAAATGTTGGGTACATTTTTTGAAATAGGCGGAAATACCGCGGTGGAGTGTCTCGGAATCGCCGGACTGGATTTTTTTATCATCGATACGGAGCACGGCCCCTTTGATGTGGAGAGTGCCATGGGGTTTGTCCGCGCTGCAGAGTTGCGTCAAATCACCCCGCTTG
>JAGPAO010000119.1 GCA_018063805.1 Synergistaceae bacterium
GCGAAGAGAATGCAGCTCCTGTCATCCTTGACGGGCTGAAAAAATTAGAGTACAGAGGGTATGACTCCGCGGGAATTGCGGTCTTAGGTTCCAACGGGTTTGACGTCGTAAAAAGAACGGGGCGCTTATCGGTTTTGGAGTCCGCGCTTGCGGAGCGTCCGTTGAAAGGTTCCGTAGGGATAGGGCATACGCGTTGGGCAACGCATGGAGAGCCGTCCAACGTCAACTCTCACCCTCACTTGGGCAGTCAAAAGAAAATAGCCATTGTTCATAACGGAATCATAGAGAATTACAAAAAACTGCGCGAAGAATTGGAGAGTAAGGGCGTCTGTTTTGTGTCGCAAACCGATAGCGAGGTGATCGCACAGCTTGCCGAGTACTACTATAACGGCGATATGCTGGATACGGTGGTGCGGCTCGTCAACGCTCTGGAGGGATCTTTTGCCCTTGGTATCATGTGCGCGGATGAACCGGATAAGCTGTTTGCGGTAAAAAAAGATAACCCCCTCATCATCGGTGCCGGGAACGGAGAAAATTTTATCGCCTCGGATGTTCCTGCGGTTTTAAAACGCACCTCAAACATCTATTATTTCGGCGATAAAGAAATTGCCGTCCTGGAAAAAGATTCCGTTGCGTTTTTCACGTTGGATAAGGAGCGGATCGCAAAAAAAATGGAGGCCATTTCTTGGAGCTTTGAAAGCGCGGAAAGGGGCGGTTACCCTCACTTTATGCTGAAGGAGATCATGGAACAGCCGAAAGTTTTGAGAGATACGATCCACTCCGTGTTAAACCTGCCTGAAAATCAAGCGATCATGGATCATTTGGATATCGCATCCTTTAATAAAATCGTGATGACCGCGTGCGGTTCTGCTTATAATGCTGCCGTTGTCGGTAAAATCGCGTTCGAACGTCTGTGCCGGATTTCTGTTGAAGTGGATATTGCCAGTGAATTCCGCTATAAAGAGCCGATTATTGATGAAAAAACGTTGGTTATTCTGATCAGTCAGTCGGGGGAGACGGCGGACACGATAGCGGCGCTTCGGGAGGCAAAACGCTGCGGGGCAACCACTCTGGCGATTGTAAATGTCATGGGGTCGGCCATTGCAAAGGAAGCGGACCACACCATTTATACCGTGGCCGGACCTGAGATAGCCGTCGCCACCACAAAGGCTTTTTCTGCTCAGATTGCGCTGCTGTACATTCTCAGTGTGCAGTTTGCCGCCAAACTCAAGCGAATATCTTCCGAAATGCAGGGACAATTACTGGATGAAATAAGAGCTTTGCCCGATAAAGTAGGCAAACTGCTGTCGGAAAAAGATGCCGTGGAGAGATACGCCGCGACGTGTTCCGGTTTCTCAAGCATCTTTTTTATCGGTCGGAATATGGATTATGCCATAGCGCTGGAGGGGTCGTTGAAGCTAAAGGAGATTTCATACATCCACTCCGAAGCGTATGCCGGCGGTGAATTAAAGCACGGCACCATCTCCCTTATCGACAGAAATACGTTGGTGGTTGCCATTCGCTGCTGTGAAAAGCTGAAGGAAAAGATCATGAGCAATGTGGAACAGGTGATCAGCCGCGGTGCTCAAGTGCTTTTGATCACCAATATGGAAGATGTCCCGGAGAGCGAAAAATTATCCGTAATAAGGGTGCAACCCGTTAATGAGCTGTTTTCCCCCTCTCTTTCCGTTGTCATTCTCCAATTGCTGAGCTATTACGTGGCTGTAAACCGGGGGTTGGATATTGATAAACCCAGAAACTTAGCTAAAAGTGTGACGGTGGAATAGGAGGGCGTGATGACCCATACGGTCCAAGAGGTTCTGGATTTTGTCAGGGAAAATGACGTCCAATTCATACGCCTTGGTTTTTGCGATTTGTTAGGCGTACAAAAAAATATTTCAATCATGCCCGCAGAGCTCCTCTCGGCTTTCGAAAACGGAGTATCCTTTGATGCGCATGCAATCAGAGGCTTTCGCGAGGTGACGGAGTCCGATTTGCTTTTGTTCCCCGATCCGGCAACGCTGACGGTGTTGCCCTGGCGGCCCGGACCGGGCAGGGTGGTGCGCCTTTACTGTGACATCAAAAATCCCGATCAATCGGTGTTTGACGGTGATAGCCGATGTTTATTAAAGCGCGTGATCGAACGCTGTATGGATAAGGGGTATGTGTGCAAGATTGGGGCGGAATGCGAGTTTTATCTGTTTAAGACGGACGAAAAGGGGGAGCCCACCAGCGAGCCCCTGGACAAGGGGGGCTATCTTGATATTTCCCCGATGGATAAGGGGGAAAATATCAGGCGGGAAATTTGCCTGTGTTTAGAGGAGATGGGCGTCAATCCGGAGGCCTCCCACCACGAACAAGGCCCGGGGCAAAACGAAGTGACGTTTAAATTCAGCGATGCGCTGGAGGCGGCCGACAACCTTTTAACGTTTAAATCTGCGGTTAAAGCAATTGCCGAGCGAAATGGCCTGTTCGCTTCCTTTATGCCCAAGCCCATTCTGAACAAGAGCGGCAGCGGGTTGCATGTGAATATATCGCTTTCGCGGAATGGTTTCAATATCTTTAGAAACACAGGGAAACAATCGGCGGTTGCGGAGAATTTTATTGCCGGAATCCTGGCCGCTGCTCCCGAAATGACGTTGTTTTTAAATCCCACCGCTAATTCATATGAACGTTTGGGGAAAAACGAAGCGCCTCTCTATGTCTCGTGGTCGCATCAAAACCGTTCACAGCTGGTGAGGATACCGGCGGCAATAGGGGAAAGGGTGAGGATGGAGCTGCGTTCTCCCGATCCCTCGCTGAATCCGTATCTCGCCTTCGCGTTGATTCTGAGTGCCGGTCTCGATGGTATGGATAAAGAGCTGCCTCTGCCGCCGCCCGTTGATATGGATTTGTATAAAACGGATGAGAGGACCACGAACAGCCTCGTATCCTTGCCCTGCACCTTGGATCAAGCGATAGAATTTGCGCAGAACAGTTCCTTTGTAAAAAATATTATCGGCGATGAAACACTAAAGAAATACCTTGCCATCAAAAAAGAAGAGGCGGAGGAATGCTCTGAAGCGGAGGATAAAGGGAACTTCTACAGGGAGAGATATTTGAATATTATATAGAAAATATCTTGAACGCATGCTTCTGAATTGAATGCGTAAATGCGCAGGTATGATGCCCCAAATAGTAGTAAAATCAGAGAGCGGAGATTCTATCCGATTTCGTTTTTTCTGCGTTTTTTCTTGGGGGCAAATGCCGGGGGCTTTGCTTTGGATGGGTGCTTTGAGCAGCAGCCAAGGGCGTGTTCGATTAGGGGGTATTTTTTTGGAAAACACTTTAATAGTGTCACATTCAGAAAAACCCCTTTCTTTTTTTCTGGACATGCTGCGCTCTGCTTCCTACCATAACGTTGCCGTAGCGGCGACGTGCGGGGAAGCGAGGCGGCTGCTTTTAGAACGCGATTTTGACCTGTGTATTATCAACGCACCGCTCCCCGATGAATCGGGGGAGAGTTTATCAAGACATATCTCCTCTAAAGGAGTCAGTCAGGTCATCTTAGTGGTTCATGCAGGGGTGTTTGAACAAGTGTCTCATGCGGTCGAGGATTACGGTGTGATCACTGTTTCAACGCCGCTCGACAGACAGTTGTTTTGGTCGGCATTGAAGCTTGTAAAGGCTACACAGAATAAACTAAAGGTGATGAAGGGTGAAAATGAAAACGTAATAAAGAAAATGGAAAATATCCGTATCGTTGATCGTGCAAAACGTATCTTAATATCCTATCTGAATATGAGTGAGCCGGAAGCTCATAAATATATCGAAAAGCAATCTATGGACATGAGGGTGACGAAAAGAGCGATAGCAGAAGGCATATTAAAGAATTATGAAGGTTAAAATACAGGCCAAGTAGCAGTGATGACTCGGGACTTTTACGAGTGGATAAGTAAAGAATTGAGGAGGGACGGCAGGAATATGAGTGAGTTAATATTGGTACTTGATTTTGGTGGGCAATATAAAGAGCTTATAGCAAGAAAAGTGAGAGGGTTCAACGTTTATTCTGAAATAAGGCCGGGGCGTATGTCGGCCGAAAAAATAAAAGAGTTAGCACCTATCGGCATAATCTTAAGCGGCGGTCCCAATAGCGTTTATACGGACACAGCTCCAAAATGCGATCCTGAGATCTTCAACTTGGGGATTCCCGTCCTTGCCATTTGTTACGGTATGCAAATGGTCTGTCATATGCTTGGCGGAGAGGTGACTCCCTGCCGTGTCTCTGAATACGGCAAGACAAAAACGCATATAAAAGCAGGTTCGTCCTTATTTTCAGGAGTCCAAGAGGATCTGTCTGTCTTAATGAGCCATGTGGATCATGTCAGTAAACTGCCGAAAGGTTTTGTCTCCACAGCAAGCACAGAGCATTGTGTGTACGCAGCTTGTGAAAACACGGCTAGAAAGATATACGGCGTTCAATTTCATCCGGAGGTGGATCTGACAGAACAGGGAGAAGATATCATAAAAAACTTTCTGTTTGCTGTTTGCAAGGCACAAGGGGATTATTGTCTGGATGATTACCTGGAGAGTCAAATGGCTCTGGTGCGGCAACAGGTTGGGGATGAAAAAGTTTTGCTCGGGCTTTCCGGCGGTGTTGATTCATCTGTTTGCGCCAGGCTTTTGTCAAAAGCGGTGCCGGGGCAGCTTGTCTGTATCTTTGTTGACCATGGATTTATGCGGCTCAATGAGGGGGATGAGATTGAGCGCGTGTTTTCAAAAGAGAAGATGCAGTTGATTCGAGTCAACGCACAAGAAAGATTTTTAAACAAAGTAAAAGGCGTTACCGATCCCGAAAAAAAGCGGAAAATCATCGGAGAGGAATTTGCGCGCGTCTTTGAGGAAGAAGCCGCCAAATTGGGCAATATAAAATTTTTAGCGCAAGGCACCATTTACCCGGATGTTATAGAATCAGGGGGAGAGATGGGCGCGGTGATTAAAAGCCACCACAATGTAGGCGGTCTGCCCAAAAACCTCGCTTTTTCGGGCGTGATAGAGCCGCTGAACGGTCTTTTTAAGGATGAGGTGCGCAAGCTCGGTTATCGGCTCAAACTTCCGAAAAATTTAGTAGAGAGGCAGCCGTTTCCCGGTCCGGGGCTTGCCATCCGCATCATGGGGGAGATAACATACGAAAAGTTGGAGATCCTCAGAGCCGCAGACCATATTCTGTGTGACGAAATATCAAAATGCAGGAATAAGCCCGAGCAGTATTTTGCCGTATTTACGGACGTTCGCTCCGTTGGCGTTAAGGGAGACTGCCGCACCTATGATTATGTGATTGCCGTTCGTGCGGTGAAGACCAATGATTTTATGACGTGTGAGTATGCTCTTATACCGCATAAGGTATTGGGGCGCATTGCCTCGCGCATTGTGAATGAAGTGAAAAATGTGAGCCGTGTTCTTTATGATATAACAAGCAAGCCACCGGCAACTGTGGAATGGGAGTGAAGTGTGGAAATGACAAAATATATCTTTGTAACAGGCGGTGTTGTTTCCGGTCTTGGTAAGGGGATTACGGCGGCAAGTCTGGGGCGTTTGCTTAAACAACGGGGATTGAAGGTTGCGTCGGTAAAATTGGACCCCTACATGAATGTTGACCCCGGCACCATGAGCCCGTTTCAGCATGGTGAGGTGTTTGTGACAGATGACGGGGCCGAAACAGATCTTGACTTGGGGCATTATGAGCGCTTTATAGACGAAAACTTGACGGTGTTTTCCAGTCTTACATCGGGTAAGGTTTACTGGAGCGTCTTAAATCGTGAGCGCGCCGGAGGTTATTTGGGCGAAACGGTGCAGGTTATCCCTCATATCACAAGCGAAATAATGAATTTTATTTATGAGGGCGCGAAAACGAGCGGTGCCGATGTGCTGATCACTGAAATAGGGGGGACAATAGGCGATATTGAAAGCCAGCCCTTTTTAGAGGCGATACGTCAGATTTCTATTGAACAAGGTCGCAATGACTGTGTCTTTATTCATGTGACCCTCGTTCCCTTTTTAAAAAGCTCCGGAGAGCATAAATCAAAACCCACGCAGCATTCGGTGAAAGAGCTTCGGGCTGCGGGGATTTTCCCGGATATTATTATCGCGCGGGCAGATGAACCGATTGATAGCGGAACGTTAGCAAAGATATCACTGTTTTGTAATGTGAAACCGGATTGTGTCATTGAAAATATGACCCTGTCCTGTCTGTATGAAGCCCCGCTGATGCTGTCTCAAAACGGGCTTGATCGGGTGG
>JAGPAO010000027.1 GCA_018063805.1 Synergistaceae bacterium
ATCGTTTGGGGACGAAAAAAGCGCTGCTTGTCTTTAATGGGATCGCGATGGTGGGATTTACGATCGTGATTTTGGTTCCGCATTGGTGGGCGGTGATCGGCGCTTCTTTTCTGTTTTTATCTTGGACAGCCATTTCTCTTCCTGCAACGATGAAATTGATTTCTGTTTCGCTTCCGTCCAATAAGCGAACGATGGGCGTCTCCGTCCATTCGCTTGTGCGGCGCATTCCCATGGCGTTAGGCCCGGTTGTCGGAGGGCTCCTGATAGGGTTTTATGGAGAGGTGAAGGGGATTCGCATCTCTTTTGCGGTGGCTCTCGTGTTTGCGTTGGTTGCCATGATAGCCCAGCAACGCCTGATAGAGGAACCTGTTTCTGCGGAGAAGAAGGTGACTCAAAAACCGGGCACTCTTTGGAAGGAGATGAGCCCGGAGTTGAAGGGTTTGCTTGCTTCTGATATCCTCATCCGTTTCTGCGAGCAAATTCCCTATGCGTTTATGGCTATTTGGGCGATGAAAACGGTGATGAACCCTATTTCGGCTTTTCAATTTGGTATCTTGACGACCGTGGAGATGGTCGTCGCCATGCTCGTGTATATTCCCGTTGCTTGGTTAGCGGATCGTGCAGGGAAGCGCCCCTTTGTGGCCATGACCTTTGTGTTTTTTACCCTTTTCCCGCTCGTTCTGTATTACTCGCGCTCCTTTTGGCCTCTGGTGGGTGCTTTCGCCCTCAGAGGGCTCAAAGAGTTTGGTGAACCGACGAGGAAGGCTTTGATCCTGGATTTGGCGAAGCGGGGAGATGAGGCCGCAACGTTCGGATTGTACTATCTTATTCGAGATTTAGTGGTCTCCATTGCCGCTTTTGGAGGGGCTTTTTTGTGGACGATATCCCCTGCGGTTAACCTGTACACGGCCTTCTTTTTTGGAGTGGCCGGAACCACTCTGTTTTTGATTGAAAGCAGGCAATAGTGATCAGGGCAGAGAATTTCTTCCCTGCCCTGATTTACGCGTTCGGCGTTAGCGTGTTGCCGCTATTTTTTTTGCAGAATTCAGTTCGATTCCTGTTTGTATCGGTCTTTCCACGCATTGCTTATTTCCATTGCCGTTTGGGCGACAACGTTCCCAAAGAGGGGAATCTTCTCTTCGGTAAAGCGGTAAATAGGTGCGGAGATGCTGATCGCTCCAATGGGAACTCCTTCGCTGTTCGTAATAGCTGCTCCGACACAGCGCAACCCAGGTTCATTGTCCTCATTATCAACAGCATACCCTACCTTGCGAATCGCCTCACACTCCCGTTGTAATTCAGGGGAGGGGGGGGCCCCGAGCAGGAAGGATTGCTCCGTTGACTCAAGAATCGCTAAAATGGCTCTACCCGCAGAGAGGCGAAGGGGGTTTCCCTTGCCTCCAACGCGGGAGTGCATACGAACTTGATAGGGGCTTTCCATTTTATCGAGGTAAAAGAGCTCCCAGTTCTCCAGGATAAGCAGGTGAACGGTTTCGAGAACTTCGTTTCGGAGTTTGACTAAAAAAGGGCGCGCCACCTCTGCCAATTGAGCCTGTCCTCGATAACCGGAGGCAAGAAATACGGTGGTCGGCCCGAGTTCAAATTCTTTTTCTCGAGGTAACACCATTCCCTCTGCCACAAGGCTGTCCAAAATTCGATAGATGGTTCCCTTAGGTATCCCCGTAGCGGCCGCGATCTCCGTAATCTTGAGCGCGCGCCGCTCGGAGGCCATGTACTTTAAGATGCTGAATGCTTTATGAATAACTTTCACCGCATTATCGCGCGGTGAATCCTTCTCAGATGTCTCCATTATTTCCCCTCTTCGCTGATGCTGATGATTTTTACTTCCTTATTGTAACGGTATTGATTGAAAATGACCATCAGCTTTGCCTAGAGGAGGGAGCCTCTGTATTACTCAGCCGCAAATCCGGCTTGCAGTACAGCCAAAGCGGCTCCCGGCTGGATCTTGTATCCCAAACGGAGGCAGGTGCGCTCTACGGCAGCAATGGCGGAAACCAAGGTATGTTTGTCTATGTTTCCCATGTGTCCCATCCGGAATCCCTTCCCTGCGATATCCCCTAGGCAGCCGGCGGCATGAACGCCCTCTTTGTAGAGCATTTCGCGGAACTTAGCGTCATCGATTCCTGAATTCTCGGGATAGAGGAAAACGGAGAGTGTGGGGGCTTGGCAACCGCATTCTGCAAAAGTCTTAAATCCGATTGCGGCCATGCTCTTCTGAACCAAAGAGCCCCAGCGCGTGTGGCGGGCGTAACGTGCATCCAGAGTTTCTTCTTCAATAATGCGAACGGACTCTTTGAGAGCCCAGATCATGTTGACGGCCGGAGTTCCCCAATATTTCAAGGTGTTTTCCATAACGGGAATCCATTTTTCGAAATCAACGTAGGATTCCGGAATGGGAGGGAGGGCCTTGCGCCTTGCCATGGCTCTTTGGCTTGCCCAGACGATTCCGAGCCCCGGTGCCACACCAAACGCTTTTTGTGTGCAGCTCAGAAGGATATCAATACCCCAGTCCATATATTCTTCCACTCCGGCCGTTGCGGCTACTCCATCAACAATGAACAGCACTTCCGGGTGTTTTGCTTTCAGCATTGCGCATACTTCCTGCAAGGGAAGAACAACTCCGGTGGATGTTTCAACGTGGGTGACCACAAGCACGGTATATTTGTCCTTTTTCAGCTGCTCATCAATTTGTTCGGCGGTGATTGTTTTTCCCCAAGGTGCTACCAGCGTGTCGAGATGGAAGCCCTTTCTGGCGCAGATATCAATATAACGGTCTCCGAAGTGTCCATTGGAGCAGACGAGAACGCGGTCATTTTTGTCGGTGATATTGGCAATGCCCATTTCCATCGCCATTGTACCGGATCCGGCGACAACAAACGCCAACCCGTCGCATCTCCACAGCACCTTCAGGCGGGTCAATAAATCTTGAAAATCTGCGATAAATCGAGGGTCGTTAAAGGCGATGGTTTCGCGTCCCATCTGATCTTGGATGGAGCGGACAACGGGGGTGGGTCCCGGAATCATAACCAGTGGGTTGCTTGTCCCCTGCATAGGAGCGTTGTTGGTAATATAAAGTGTGCCTGTTCCTCCTGTAGCGTTGGTGCTCTTTTGATTGCTCATTGTGATAACCTCCTGTATTTTCGTATTGTGAATTATTTTTTTGCATTACGGAATCAACGGGATAAGTATAAACTCCATTGATAATATGTCAAGGTCATTTTTGTCAGGATCTCAGATAGTTTCGGCGCTTGTTTACTTCTGAGCAATCTTTTTCTGAGAGGAGTTTGGGGTTGGTTATTTCTTAAGCATCCAACGCAGAGGAGACGATTTGTTGTGCTTCTTGCTGGATTTGTCTTAGATGGGCTTCTCCAAGGAAGCTCTCCGCATAAATTTTATAGACATCCTCGGTTCCCGATGGGCGTGCTGCAAACCAACCGTTCGCTGTGGTCACCTTTAACCCGTCAATCGGTTCCCCGTTTCCCGGAGCGCAGGTCAATCGATCCAAAATTTCCTCTCCGGCAAGCGTTTCGATTGTGATGTTTTTCGGGGAGAGTTTTTTCAGCGCCTCTTTTTGTTTTGAGCTTGCCGGTGCATCCATACGGGCATAGCAGGGCGTTCCAAAGCGTGCGGTTAGCTCCGCATACTGCTGTGCAGGGTTTTTGCCCGTTACGGCAAGCATTTCGGCAGCAAGGAGATCCATGATAAATCCGTCTTTATCGGTACTCCAGGCCTCTCCGTTTATGCGCAGAAAGGAGGCTCCCGCACTTTCTTCTCCGCCAAAGCCCATATCTCCGGAGAGCAACCCCTCTACAAACCACTTAAAGCCAACGGGAACCTCGCAGATTTCACGGCCGATATACCCGCCGACGCGGTCAATCATGGAGCTGGATACAAGCGTTTTACCGATGCGCGCCGAAGGTTTCCAGTTGGGGCGGTGGGTAAATAAATACCGTATGGCGGCGGAAAGATAGGCATTGGGAGGCATGAGGCCCTCTGGTGTTACAATGCCGTGGCGGTCGTAATCTGTATCGTTGCCAAAGGCGATATCGAAGCGCTCGCGGAGGGAGACGAGATTTGCCATCGCCCAGGGGGAGGAGCAGTCCATTCGGATTTTTCCGTCCCAATCAGCGGGCATGAAAGAAAACGTGGGGTCCACCTTCGGGTTGACGACAGTGAGATTCAGCCCATAGCGATCGGCGATGGGTTCCCAGTACGCCACCCCTGCTCCCCCCATAGGGTCGACCCCTATGTTAATGCCTGTATCGCGAATCGCCTGAAGGTTGACGACGTTTTTAAGATCATCGACATAAGGGGGGATGTAGTCATACGCCTGTGTGCTTTCCAGAGCGAGAGCTGCGCGGAAGGGGAGACGCTTGACCTCGCTCATCCCCTCCGCAATGATCTCGTTCGCACGGTTTTGGATCATTCTTGTGATTTCCTGTGAGGCCGGTCCGCCGGATGGGGGATTGTATTTAAAACCGCCATCCGAAGGAGGGTTGTGGGATGGAGTGATGAGCACTCCATCCGCCCTGTCTTTTTTCGTGCGGTTCCAGCAAAGAATGGCATGCGATACGACGGGCGTCGGCGTGTAACCAAACCCGCTTTGATACCGAATCTCAACGCCTCCTGCGGCGAAGACTTCGATTGCTGTGCGCAGCGCCGGTTCGGAGAGGGCGTGCGTATCCATTCCCAAGAAGAGCGGACCTTTGATCCCATTGGAGACGCGATGTTCCGCGATAGCCTGACTGATGGCCGCGATATGGTTCTCGTTAAATGTCCTCGAAAGGGATGAACCGCGATGGCCCGAAGTTCCAAAGGTCACCTGCTGGGCACGGTTTCCCGGTTCCGGCTGCTCTGTGTAATAAGAAGCAATCAGCTGCGGAACACGAATAAGATCTTGCCACGGCAGTGGTTTTCCTGCCCTCTCCGATACATTCATTTTAAATAATTTCCACTTCTTCTTCGAAAAAGCGGCGCGTCAAATTCGCGGTCATGGAGCGGCGATAGGCCGGGCTTTTGCGAGGATTGACGGCTGCTTCGGCAAGCCGGGCTGCTTTTTCCGCGAGAGCTCCGTTAAGCGGCTGCCCAATCAACCCCTCCTCCAAATGTTTTAAGCGAATCGGGATGGGGGACATGCTCCCCGCTGCCGCGCGAAATGCGGTGATTTTTCCGTTTTTACTGTGCACGTAGAAAGCGACGGAAACGCGGGAGAGCGTTAGCGCTTTTCTGGAGCCCCGTTTGTAGAAAGCCTGCTTGGATCCCGATGCCGGCAGGGGGATGAGGATGCTCTTGAGCAGTTCCCCCGGCAGAAGAACTGTTTTTCGGTATCCCAACATGAATTCCTCTAAGGAGAGTGTTCGCTCCCCCTGTGTGCTTGCCACGACAACGCAGGCACCCAGAGCGTGCAGGACGACGGGAAGATCCCCCGCGCCGGAGGCCGTTACAATATTGCCTCCGATGGTCGCTCGGTTTTGGATGGCCGGGGCACCGCTTCTTGCTGCGGCCGCAATCAGTGCGGGCAGATGTTCACGGGCGATTGGGCTCATCAGGATGTCGGTGTTGGAAGCACAGGCACCGATGCAAAGCATTTCGTCCTGCAGATCGATGCCTTTGAGTTCCGGCAGGCTAAAAATATCGATGACCTTGGTGGGTGAGAATTTTCCGCTTTTCATGTCCGGGCCGATGTCCGTTCCGCCGGAAAGCAGCGTGATGTCGGGATTATCTTGGAGCACTTTCAAAGCCTCAGCGAGGTTAGGAGGGGAGAAAAAATGCCCCTGCTCCTCGGAGGAGAATACGGCGGTACGGCCGGGGCAAAGATTAACCCTTGGCTTTAGTTTTGCAGCGTATCCCTCTTTTACGGCTCGCATCACGGCGTTGCAAATTTTCTCATAACCGGTGCAACGGCAGATGTTTCCCGAGAGTGCCACGCGAATATCCATCTCTGTGGGGGATGGTTTTTTCTCCAGCAGGGCTCGGGCGGCAAGGACCATTCCCGGGGTGCAAAACCCGCAATGGACGGCTCCCTCCTCTACAAAAGCGCGCTGGAGGGGGTCCATGTTTTGGGAATCGCCCAATCCCTCAATCGTCAAAATCTCGCTTCCCGCTGCCTGGATGGCGGGGATCAAGCAGGTATCAACTAACTCGCCGTTCATGAGGACGGCGCAAGCCCCGCACTCTCCCTCGCCGCATCCCTCTTTTGTGCCGGAAAGACCCAGATCCTCGCGAAGGATATCCAGGAGTCGCCGCATGGGGGGGACGTCTACGGTGTGCAATGCTCCATTAACCGTTAATTCCATTTTCATCGCGAATCGCCTCCCTGTTTTTGATTGTGTATGAGGGTGAAAAGCCGCTCACCCGTCAGCGGAATTTGCGTTCCAAAGACGCCCGTAGCGTTTTCTATTGCCGCAAGGAACGCAGGAGCCCCCCCGTTAGCGGGAAGCTCTCCGATCCCTTTGGCACCGAAGGGGCCCGCATCGCAGGGGACTTCCAGCAATTCCACATGCCATTTCGGAGTGTCCAGAGTGGTGGGGACGAGGTAAGCGTTCATGTGGGCAGCGTTGTAATGCCCCTCCGGAGTGATTCCGATATCCTCTATATGCGCCCACCCAAAACCCTGAAGAAGGCCTCCCTCAAGTTGCCCCGTTGCAAGTGTGGGGTTGATGGCTCGTCCCACCTCTGCGACGATAAAGCACTCGATGGGGTTCACTTCGTAGGTATCCGTATCCACTTCAACCTCCACAACCTGTGCGATCCATCCGTATCCCTTATAAGCCGTTCCCTCAAATTTTTCCTCATCCCAAACACTGGTCGCGTTCGTCTCATAAACGCATTGGATCGAAAGCTCTCCATGGGTTTGATGGAACTGCTCCGCTGTTTTTTGGATGGAAATTTCCTCTCCATTGACATGGAAAAAGCCTTTTTTGAAAGTCACTTCTTTTTCGGGGCATCCCTTCCACTCCGCAATAAACTTTTTGAGTTTATCAATGAGTTTGATACATGCCTGATCCACCACTTTCCCCACGAACATTGTCGCGCGGGAGGCAACGGTGGGGCCGCTGTTGGGGGCCACCCATGTATCGGCAAAGGGGTGCAGGATGTAATCCATGGAGACGCCCAAGCGCTCTGCGGCGATCATGGGCAAAACCGTAGACGATCCCTGCCCCATGTCCACGGCACTGGTCAGCAGTGTGAAAATCCCGTTTTCAAAAATAATTTTGACGGTGGTGTTCATTTTATCCTCGCCGGAGCCTGTAAAACCGCCGCCGTGCAGCGCCAGAGAGATTCCGATCCCTTTGCGAATGTGTCCCTTGGGTGCGGACGCCGAGAAAGCCGCGTGTTTTTTTCGGTAATCGGAAATTTCCGCCACGCGCGCGAGCACATCCTCCGCAGAGAGCCCCTCCTGCATTACTTGTTTATACGGGAAGGCGTCCCCCGGGTGCATCAGGTTTTTTAAGCGGAGATCCAGAGGGTTGATGCCCAGGATACCCGCAATTTTATCCATTTGCCTCTCCACAGCGAAAATCGCTTGGGGGGCACCAAAGCCGCGGAATGCTCCCGTTGGGGGGGTATGGGTTGCGACGGCCCGACCGCGTATTTTTGCGTTGGGGATTTTGTACCCGCAGGTGGTGTGCAATACGGAGCGTTGGAGAATAACGCGGCTGAGCGTGGTGTAAGCACCTCCATCCAGTACGAGATCAATCTCCATCGCCGTAATGGTTCCGTCTTTTTTGACTCCCGTCTTGTGGTAGACGGTAGCCGGGTGCCGTTTTGGGGTGACGAGGATATCCTCGGAACGATCGTAGATAATCCGCACCGGGTGTCCCGATTTTTGCGCCAGAAGTCCGGCATGGACGGCGAGAATGGTGGGGTAGTCCTCTTTCCCTCCGAAAGCTCCCCCCACTTCCGCGAGTTTGACGCGGACTTTTTCGCAGGGGAGGTTGAGCACCCCCGCTACGCCGCCGAGGACGTAGAACGGGCACTGGATGGAGCCGATAATTTCCATGCTCCCGTCGGGCATGGGGCGGGCGATCATCCCCTGCGTCTCAAGGTATATTTGTTCTTGAAGCCCCGTCTCATACTGCCCTTCGACGATGATATCCGCATCGGCAAAGCCCTGCTCGATATCCCCCTGGTTGACGTGGTATTCATCCAGAATGTTATCCGTTCCCCATACGATCTCTTTTCCTTCAAGAGCTTCCTTTACGGTGAGGACGGCGGGAAGGGGTTCTATTTCAAGCGTTACGGCAGCAAGAGCGGCCTTGAGTGTTTTTTCATCCGGTGCGGCAATCAGCGCCACCGCTTGGGTCGCGTATGTGATCGTCTCGGATGCCAAGGCGGGGTAGTCATCCCGCACAATATGGACAAAGGGCGTTCCCTGAATATCTTTTGCGGTTACGAAGACAACCGAGGACCAATCAAAGGAGGGATCTTGGCGGATACTTTTTAACTTCCCGTGCGGAACGCCGGATCGAACGGTGCCTCCTACCCAAAGTCCGGGGAAATTTAAATCACCAACGTACTCCGATTCTCCGGTAACTTTTGCCGGTCCATCAAGCCGCGGAATTGATTTTCCGATAATGCTGAATTCTGACAAGCGAATTCCTCCTTTTCCTGCGATACACGGCCTGTAAAAGCAAGCCGTTTTTGAGTTTGAAATCAATGGGTTTAATTATAACCTAAAATGTAAGCTTGTTTTGTTTTTCCTGCATCTCTGATAGTGCATCGTTGAGTTTTTCGAGCAGCAGGGAACGTCTTTCCTTTTCGGTTAGCTCCTCCGGGAACAGAGAGGGGTCGATAGCCTCCCCAAAGAAGATTTTGAGCTTGTAGGGGCGGGGAAAACTCATACTTGGAGACATAGCCTTATGGCTTCCCTCGATCCAGACGGGGATGACCGGAGTCATTGTCCTTACGGAAAGGAGTGCGACGCCCCCCTCCAGGGGCATTAACTTTCCGTCCTCGCTTCGCTTCCCCTCGGGAAAAATCAGGACGTTGAAACCTTCCTCCAGAAAACCGAGGACTTGGCGGAGCAAAGAAGCCGCGCTCCCCTTATTTTCCTGAGAAACGGGGACGGCACCCATGGCCGTAATAAAGACGCGCATAAAAAAATTGGAAAAAAGCCCCTCCCAAGCGATGAAGCGAAGTTTGTCGGGAAACGCCATCCCGATGGCGGGGGGATCCAGATAGCTCGCGTGGTTGGCCGCCAGAATCAGCGGGCGTTTTGAAGGCAGCGTGTCCACTCCGTATATTTCTATGCGGTGGTACAACTTGTAATAAAGATAGAAGACAATTCTCGCCAGGCCGTAAAGCATAAAAAAACCTCCTGTTTGTTTAGTGTCTCGGTGTTGCATCCATTATAATAACAAATGTCCCAAATGGGACTGGGTTATGGTATTCTTTTTGCAGCGGATTAATTTTTCGGGCGCAGTTTATCTGTGTCTGCTATCGGGTAGAGACATAACATTTTGGGAGGTTGATGGTTTATGGAGCAGTTGCGTTCACTTACCGAGTTGTTGGAGTATGCTAAAAAAGTAGGGCCGATGACGATCAGCGTGGCTTGTGCGGAAGATGCAGAGGTTTTGGAGGCCGTTGAAGAGGCAAGAAAAGCGGGTGTGGCTAAGGCTTTTTTGGTCGGCGACATTGACAAAATCAGAGAGGCTGCGGCTCCTCTGAAGATTGAACTCGGCAAATACGAGATCGTCAACGAAAAGGGCGGCGAAGCGGCGGCAAGCATGAAAGCCGTGGAACTTGTCTCCTCCGGTCAGGCCAAGATTTTGATGAAGGGGATGGTCAAAACCGCCAATTTCCTTCGCGCCGTATTGAATAAGGAAAAGGGGCTCCGCTCCGGTGCGCTTCTCTCCCATGTGTACATTCATCAAATTGAAAACTATGACCGTATTTTCTTTGTTTCCGATCCCGCATTTAACATGTACCCCGATCTTCAGGCAAAGGTCGGCATTATCGATAATGTCGTGCAGTTGGCTCACGCTTTCGGCGTCAAATGCCCCAAGGTGGCTGCTCTGGCTGCGGTTGAAGTGGTCAATCCGGACATGCCCTGCACTTTGGATGCGGCTTTGTTGACACAGATGAACCGCAGAGGACAGATTAAAGGCTGTCTGATCGATGGACCGCTGGCTCTTGATAACGCCGTGAGTGTTGAGTCCGCCAAGCATAAGGGGATCGTCTCCGATGTGGCCGGATGCGCGGATGTTCTTTTGGTTCCCAATATTGAATCAGGCAACATGATGGCGAAGGCCATTGTTTACTTTGCGCGCAATAAGACAGCCGGACTGGTTTTGGGCGCGAAGGCCCCCATCGTTCTGACCAGCCGCTCGGATTCGGCGGAAACGAAGCTCCTTTCCATCGCTTCTGCAGTGGCATTGGCTGCTTTTCAGGCGGGAAAGTAAGGTCTCTCTTGCTGTTGGCGCTGTTCCCCCACTCTGAAAGCACTGAAATGGTGCTTGTTCGGGGAGGGGGAACGCTCCTTCGTAGTTGCGTTGCGCACTCTTTGAAAGAGTTGCGCCGCTTTGTCTCCTTCGCCGATGAGGCTGCTTTTCGTTCTGCCGCCGTTTTAGAGTACTTACGAGAGGCGGGTGTCTCCCTCCGTGAGATAGAGGCGGTGATCGCTCCTGCAGGGCTGTTAAGGCCCCTCCCCGGCGGTGTCTACGCTGTCTCTGAGCAGATGCTCTCCGATTTAAGGGAGGACCTTTTTGAATCGCATCACTTGAATATGGGGGCTTTTATGGCGGAGGCGTTAGCTTCTTGCGGCGATGTTTGTTGTGCCTATGTTGCGGAACCCGTTTGCCAAAATGAAATGCTGCCGGAAGCCTCTTTGTGCGGTTTTCCCGAAGTCAAGCGGCGGTCCGTTTTTCATGCGTTGCCCCAGAAGGGCGCGGCTTGGGAATATGCCCATATGGTTGGAAAACCCTTGTCGGCTCTTAATCTTGTGGTGGCCTATTTAGGGCAGGAAATCAGCGTGGGAGCGCACACGCAGGGGCGCGTTATTGATGTGAACAATCCTTTCGATGGAGAGGGGCCTTTTTCTCCTCATACAGCGGGAGGACTCCCCGCCGGGCAACTGCTCAACGCTTGCTTTGATGAAAAACAAGATTTTAATTATTGGATGGAAAAGCTTCTCCGTACAGGAGGTTTGGTTTCGCATCTTGGGACGGGGGACATGGACAGAGTTGACAGCCGTATTCTTTCCGGGGATACGGAGGCTCTTGATGCGGTCGCAGCGATGTCGTATCAGATTGCTCGGGAGATCTGTTGCCGAGCGGCGGCTTTATGCGGACAGGTGGATGCGATCCTTCTTGTCGGCTCTTGGGCCGGTCTTGAGTTCTGTGCGGAGGGAATTCGAGAGAGGGTGGAGTGGATTGCCCCTGTGCATGTTTTTCCGGAGATGGATGAGCTGACGGCTCTCGTTGCTGCCGGACAGCGTATTCTACTGGATCAAGAGCAGCTTAAGATCTATTAATAAAGGCGGAATGGAAAATGACGTCATTTAAAATGGGGCAGAAGCAGATTATCGAACTGCCCGCTGATTTTGGCGATAAAAAAACGGTGCTCTCCGTTCTGCATCCGGAAAAAGAGAGCGATATTTTAACGGTTTTATTCCACGGATCTTACGGTTGTGCCAATTTCCGGGAGGGGAATAAATACGCCCATCTGGCTCGGATTTTTGCCGGTAAGGGGATTTCCAGCTGTTTGGTTGAAACCAGCCGAAAACGCAGAGATCGGCACGCTTACTCGGAGGATCGTGCGGCGTGGATTGGAGCTGCTTTTCAAGGGAAAACGTTTGTGCAGGAGCTGCAAGAGGTTTGCGCTGCATTGATTGAAATCGCTCGTGTTTATCCTCAGAAGCGGTTGTGGCTCATTGGCTTTTCACTGGGCGGCATCCTTGCTTATCTGGCTTTATCCGATGTTATTAAGGATATTTTAGCGTTGGAGGACAAAACCCTCCCCGGATTAATCCCTCATGCGGAAGCGCTTATCCTTGCCGGATCGGGTGAGCGTTCGGATTCGCACTCCGTGGCAACGCTCCCAATTTTGTCCAGCCGACCGCAGTTAATGATGGAGCCCTATGTCGGCAAAGGGGTGTGCCCGGGGCGCATTATCGGTTTTTATGGAAGTGACGATGATACCTTTACGGAGGAATCCTGCCGTTTGTTGCTGCAATACTGCGGCCTGCCGGAGGATCGTAAATTCTTCCATGTTCTGGACGGCGTGGATCATCGTTTTCGCTTTCGCAACGGGATCCCCTCGGGTTCGATCCTGCGGGAGATGGTGGATTTAATCCTTGCTGATAGTGTTGAAGTGTAATTTCTCCATGTGCTATAATGCTTAACGTATCTCGCCTGAAAGCGAGTACTTCAGTGGTTACATGCAGCCATCGCATAATATAAAGAATAGAAGCGGAGGTATTTGATGATCCGTCAGAAAACATTCCCATTGTTCTCCAAAGCGCGAGTTTGCGGTATCACATCAACAACGATTCTTTGTTTGGTCCTGTGGGGTTTTGCTATGCCCGCGCAGGCAACTGTTCCCGCTCAAGATGGAGTTTGGGAGCAAATCTCAAAAGCACTGGCACCTCCCTCTTCTTTGGCTCCACAAGCCCGTATTGCCCCAGCTGCGACTAACGATATTGTGAATAAGTCTCTTTCAGAGAATAAGCCTCTCCCCATTGACGCGCGCAAGCAAATTTCAAACGCAGTCGCTTTTATTCCGGAGCGGATCAAGGGCGTTTCTTCCTCTGTTGCTAAAGTTGCCAATAAAAACGAAAAGATGATCTGGCCTACGGAGGGGCTCATTTACTCCGCTTTTAATGCATCGAGGGGATCTCGTCGGCATGGAGCCATTGATATTTGCACGTCAAAAGGGACTCCGATTCTCGCTGCACAAGACGGCACGGTCTCTGTTGTCGCCAATGGAGGAAAGCTTTTTCGTGGGTATGGGAAAATTGTTATTTTAGACCACGGCAAAGGGGTGTGGACTCTTTATTCTCACTGTGATACAACGCTCGTGAAACTGGGACAGAGAGTAAAGCAGGGGGACTATATTGCGACCGTAGGAAACACCGGGCGCACAACGACTCATCATCTCCATTTTGAAGTGCGCGTAGCCGGAGTCAAGAAAGATCCCCTTAAGTATCTCCCCAATCGTCCCGAGATGGTAAAGGCCACAAACTACAGAGCCAGATCCAATAAAAAGGCAAATTAAACGGGGATCTCCGCGACGGTTCCCCGTTTGACTTGCGTTCTACGTTGCTATTTCATATTCATATCGACAATGGGCGTGCAAAAACTGGTTGCCGGGGCGGAATCCCAGGGGAATAAAATCCACGTATCTTGGCTAACCTCGGTGATGAAGGTGTCCACGAGAGGTTTGCCCTCCGGTTTGGCATAGACCGTTGCGAAGTGAGCGCCCGGAAACATTTCGCGCACGACTTCTGCTGTTCTGCCTGTATCCACCAAGTCATCAATCAACAACCACGAAGCGTCCACTCCGGCGAGGTCGGGGCGTTTTAAAACACTCATCTCCCCTTGATTGCGGATGGTGTAGCTGGAGACGCAAACAGTGTCCACCATTTTGATATTCAGCTCTCGGGCGATGATGGCGGCGGGAGCTAATCCTCCGCGCGCAACGGCGATGAGGCGATTCCAATCCGTTCTGATGTCCAATAACTTCCATGCGAGCGCTCTGCAATCGCGCTGTAGTTGTTCCCATGAAATCGGGTATGTTTTATGGTAGCGTTCGGTTGTATCTGCCATTTTTTTCTCCCCTTACCTTTTCTTCTGCCTGATGAGATAGTCTGCTGATTATAAATCAAGAGTGAAAAATCAGAAAGGTGTAATTGATCGGTATTTGATCGATTATATGCGGGTGGGCAATAAATTCCCGCTGGACAAAAAGGCGGAAATCCGTAATGATTACCCCACTAGCAAGTGTTTTCTTACGAAGGAGGAATTTTTGTGGGTAAGCGTGGGTCAGTTTTATTGGTGTTATTGGTTGTTTTTCTTTTGGCAGGGGTTGCGTGGGCGGCCATTCCTCCCATTCCGGCAAAGGATATCAATGCTGGTTTTCTGTACGTGGGACCGGTTGGTGACGGCGGATGGAGCTTTATGCACGATCAGGCGCGTCTTAGAATGGAGAAGGCCTTCCCCGGCCTGAAGACCAGTATTGTGGAAAGCGTTCCGGAGGGGCCTGATGCTGAGCGCGTGATGGAGACGTTTATTCGCAACGGTTCGAAGGTTATTTTTGCGACGTCATTTGGCTTTATGGATCCCGTTCAGAATGTCGCTAAGCGTCATCCCAACGTTATTTTTATGCATTGTTCCGGCTACAAGCAGGCTCCTAATGTAGGAACGTATTTTGGACGTATGTACCAGGCGCGTTACCTCTCCGGCCTTGTCGCAGGAAAAATGACGAAAAGCAATACGATAGGGTTTGTCGCCGCTTATCCCATTCCGGAAGTTATTCGCGGTATCAATGCGTTCACCAGAGGGGTTCGCAAGGTTAATCCCAAGGCTCAAGTAAAGGTCATATGGCTTCTTTCTTGGCATGATCCTGCAAAGGAAAAGGAAGCCACTAAGGCGCTGGTTGATGCTAAATCTGACGTCATTGCAATGCACGCGGATACCGGAGCTGCCCCGCAGGCTGCGGAGGAGTTGGGCGTATGGGTTGTGGGTTATAACAATGACATGAGCAAGTATGCCCCGAAAAAACATCTGGTAGCTCCCGTGTGGGATTGGAGCAAGGTTTACAAGTACACGCTGGAGAATGTCATTAAAGGCACGTGGAAATCCAGTGACATCTGGTGGGGCTTGAAAGAGGGGCTCGTTAAGCTCTCTCCGTTCAACAAAGCTGTCCCCAAGGATGTAATGGCTCTGGTTGAGTCGGAGAAGTCGAAGATCATCAAGGGGGAGTGGGATGTTTTCTACGGTCCGATTAAAGACCAAAAGGGAGCCGTTAAAGTTCCCGCCGGAAGTAAGATGACGGATAAGGAAATGCTCTCTATCACCTGGTTTGTAGAGGGTGTTCAGGGTGATATTCCCAAATAAAGCAGGCTTAACGCGTTAACCAAACGAAAGGGGGCATCCATATGGATGCCCCCTTTCGTTTGGTGTCTTTTTATCAATCCAGAATCTGATATCTCTGGATTCCGGTTGCAATGATCTCATCATCTCTCATGATATTAAGCTGAAGTTCTCCCCTTGCTGTTTGCGACGGTGTTCCGCTGATTTTTCCCAATGTCTCATCGAACTTCAACCCGACGGGAAGTCCCTCCACATGCCAGTGAAGGCGCTGGGATTTGATGGGCTCCGTCTTATTGGTTCTCTGCATCAGTTTTTTGAGGAAACGCAATCCGGAGGCGTCTGCGGATCGTGCCTGCTCTTCTTTGGCAGGAACGGATACCATCTTTGCCGGATCTCCGAGATTAATATCCTGAATTGGTTGTCCGACGATCCACTCAAAAACATCTTCACCGAAGTTTAGTTCCTGTGGTGTCCCCTCACTTTGTGTGTTTCGAGAGGATGGAGAAAGAGGCGTTGAGCGCTGTACTTCCTCCGCTTCTGTCAATAAAAGCTGCCCGCTCAGCTCGTAAGCTCCGGAATCGCTGATCAGGGGCGAGCGCCGAATGCCTCGGGCATCCTTAGTCGGTACACCCGGTGCGTTAACCCCTCTTTTTTCGGCGGGGCTTCCCTGAACAATGGCCAGAGTTTCCCATATGCCGCCATTTTTAGCTGGCGTGTTGGAGCCAAAGACATCCGCCGCTTGGGCGCCGATAAAATCGTTCAGTCCCAATTCAAATCTCGAATTAACGGCGTCTCCGATGACATTCCCTCCTGAAGAGGAGGCGTCAAAGGCATCTCGTCCGATGATCTCATCTCCCGAAATGGAATTTCCCGTGATGATACAGTTCGTAAAGGAGCCGGAATAGGATCCCCCTCCATAAACGGATGCGGGGCCAAGCTTAGCTGTATCTCCATTGGCTGTGTCGGTGTTTTTTTCTGTTTTAGGCGACAAAAACGCGCGATTTAGTGTGAGTGTGCAGTTGATGTAGGTTCCCTTCCACAAAGCCCCCCCGTAGGCTTCTCCTTTTGGGGAGCCGATCGCTTGGTTTTCCAAAAAAGTAGAATTTAATCCCTCTGCATTGCTGAGAGCCCCGCCGAAAGCCGCACCCTCAAGACTTTGGCTGAGGTTTTCTCTAAAAAGACAGTTTAGATATTTCCCTAAGTTACCCGCGCCTCCTGAGGATTGGCCGACGGCAATGCTTTTATTGTTTAAGAAAAGACAATCGGTAAAGTTGCCCTCGTTTGCCGCTCCGCCGAAGGCAGGAGCCTTAGCGGTAGATGTTCTCGCCTGATTTTCCTCGAAGCGGCATTCGCGGTATTCTCCGCGGCTTACGGCGCCTCCCTGTGCCGTTCCCCCCACGGCTTGGTTGCGAATGAAACTGCTTTTGAGGTGCGTTCCGCCAAAGACGGCACCTCCCTCCGCTTTTCCGTTGGGTGTGAGGGAGTAGGCTTGGTTTCCCTCAAAGGAGCAGTATTCAAAGTAGGCTTCTGAACCGTCGGAAACGAATACCGCACCTCCCTGGGCTTGCACATCGTTTGAAAGAAGGCCGTTCTTAAAATGTAGATTACGTACGGTCAGCCGAGCTCCCGGTAAAACCAGCAGATGGCGATCCATGCTTTGGGCATCAAAAACAAAACCACCTCCGCTTAGCAGGAGGTCGCGGCTGATGAGCAGTTGTTTCCCCGTGTCTTGCTCCATCAAAATATCCTGCGTAATCTGTATGGTTTGTATTTTTGGGTTGGAGAATGCAGCCCGCAGTTCTCTATAGTTTGAGACCTTTACCTCCGTTTTTGATTCGCTTTGGATGAGTAACTCCCGTACCCAATTATTTTGGGTGAGGTACCAGCCTGTAAGCAACACGATACAGACGAGCATGATGATTTCTGCGGCGGCAGAGACGATCCCGCCCTGCTTGCGTGAATATAGTGTCATTGTAGAGCCTCCTCTCAGTGCGGAATATTCCATTTAATAAAAATATACGAACATTATATAGTTGTCGTGCTTAAATGGCTATAAAACGGCTATTCTTTCTTTATGGAACGATTGATATGGGAGGCTAGGGTCAGTCCCAAACGATGATGCGCGTTGCCCAGATCCAGATCCAACAAATCCTCTATCTCCTTTGCATAATTACGAACGGTGTTGTAATGCAGGTGCAGTTGCTCGGAGCAGAGGCGAACATTGAAATCGGCGGCAACAAGGGCCCTGGCTAAATTCGCCAAGGAAAAGCTGCGGCGTCCCCTGTTTTTCTCCAATGTCAGAGGCTCCCAGTAGTATTTCCACACATCACGAGCTTCCGGAAAACGGCTCAAACTCTCCAGCAGGGCAAAAAGAGAGAGCTCTTCGTGCAGGTAGGCACCCGGTGGCAGGGAAAAACTGCGAGCCCAGTTTAAGGTGCGTCTTGCTCCTTGGAAAGAGCGGCTGATTTCCTGGGCGTCTCGGACCAATTGTCCTATTGCGATCAGGAGATGTTTGTTTTCCGCCATCTCGCCCAGAAGAGACATGTTTTTGTTTTCATCGTCGAGAGGGATTAATCCCGTCCAAGAATTGCCCAACGTGTAGCTAAGCGTCGCATTTTGCGGCATCCAGCCGAGAGAATTTTCATTGTCAGAGGGGATAAGGATCGCCACGCGCGATACGGCGGGGAGTGCGATATTGAGATCTGCCAAATTTGCGCGTATCATCTCGGAATCGTTATATGTATCCAGACAGAGCCCTTCGAAAAAGCGTTGAGATCGAACCTCGTTTTTAGAGGTAAAGGTTTCCGCCTCAAGCGCTGCGGTTCGCAGGAGTGTGATGCCGCGAAGAACAAGGCGTATTTGCCGGGATGAGGGAAAATGTTCCCCTTCGCTAAGGCAGAGATATAGGGTTATAGGGGTATCTTGGATCGTTCGGAAAACAACGGCCCACTGTGGTTTGGGACGGTTTCGAAGTTCCAGATGAGCCATGATTTGTCCCTTCCGAGGCAATCCTGTTTCCTTGACTACGGCATTTGCCATGAACTCCAAAACCTGGCTTCCCCCGTCAACGTCGCCATTTGGAGAGAAAACATGGTTTAATTCAAGAGAGGGAGATACCGCAATAATGGAGCGCTCCAACTTGCCGGCCATGTCGGACAGCAGTTGCTTTAGGTCGATTCCATGTTCCCAGAAATCCCTGGTACTTTGCAGGTTCATGTTGCGGTTCTGCTTTTCCTGAGCCATAAAGGTGTAGGATATTTCGATGATATCCGTCCATCGGTAGTTGAGGGGGATTTGGATTAACGGGAAACCAAGTCGGTCGGCACAACTTCTAATTTCATCTGTCAGATCATGATGGTAACGATCCAGTTTTATACCAATGGCGACGACATCCTTTGAGTGGGCGCGTTCCATGAACGGAATGAGGTCGAGAGGGTTTTCTTTGAAAATATAACCGCTCCCAACGAGTAATTCTCCGCCCCTCATCCATCGATCCACATCGGGAGAGTCAATAACGGAGACGGATAACAGGCTGCGATTAAGTCCGGTGCTCCCTCCAAGAAGGGAAAAGTCCGGAAAGAGCTCTCTTTTAAGCAAGTCGGCGACAATCATCATGCATTCTCCTAACGAACTTTTTTAATTGTAATCTATTCTCTCTTAATCTGCTCGAATATGTCAATAGTTGCCATAGATTATTCTTCTGATTGGGAGTATTGTAGTGCATAGAGTAGCATGATATCTGGATATATTGGTGTGACAATATGGAATGTTATTTTTTTAACTTATTCGTCTGTGTGTATTGGAA
>JAGPAO010000028.1 GCA_018063805.1 Synergistaceae bacterium
GTCGAATGTCGCTTTGAAACGGAGCAAGAAGTGGAGCGTTTTAAAGCAAGCCTTGAAACGATTTGCACCGCGTCATATATAACGGGCACTACCACCGATATTCGTTACACCGACAATTTCCCCCCCTTCGAGAGCTCCGAACAGGTAATGCACTTATGGACGTTCATCAAAACAACGGCCAAAGAGTGTGGGTTAGAGGAAGTTCTTGGCAAAAAATTGGGGGGTGCGTCCGATGCCGCATATATTCAAAAATCCGGCACTCCGGTCATCTGCTCGATAGGAATACAGGGGCAGTGGAATCACACCACCAGAGAGTATGCTGTGCTTGATTCGTTGGTTTCACGAGGCAAACTGGTTTCAGCGGCAATTTTAAATCTGGAAAACCTTTAGGAGGCTGGATGGTCATGAATGCGACAAAAACAGATATTAGTCAAGAAAGCAACGTCACATGGAGGGGATGGGCTTCTTTGTTTGTGCTGATTATCCTGTTTTCCGGTATTTTCCAAGGAAGTGAGGGGCCGCTGGCAGCGTTGGATTTTTCCAATCTGGGAGGATCCTTCGGTACGATCACTGATGGCATCAATTTTCAGGGCAAAGGCGGCACGGGTGCTAAAGATGGCTTCTTATTCGCTCTGACTTTGATTCCCACCGTTTGCCTGGCAGTAGGATTTATTGATGTCGTTGAAAGTTTGGGTGCGATGAAAGCGGCGGTAAAGCTATTTAATCCGCTTTTGCGCCCAGTGATGGGAATTCCCGGCACCGCAGGAATCGCCTTCGTATCCTCCTTTACCAGCTCCGACATCGCAGCCTTCATGACCAAACAATTGCACCTAAACAACCAGATCACCGAAGATGAACGCACTATTTTCGTCTCCTATCAGTACGCCGGATCAGCTGTCGTATTAAATACCATCAGCACACAGGCACCCCTCCTTCCCATTGCGTTGATGGCATTGGGCCCCATTCTTGTGATTTTGATATTCTGCAAACTGTTGGGAGCAAACATTATCCGCATCCTCATTCAATTCAATAGAGCAAAGAAGGGGGTCACAGGGCTATGAGCGAACCGACTACAGACACAACTGCGGCATCCTCAAAAAATATAATCGAAGTGTTCATGAACGGCTGCAAAAAAGGTTTCTACATTGGTGTTGAGATGATTCTTCCCGCAATGGTTCTTGGCTATGCGATCGTACAGTTCTTAAAACTTACCGGCCTTGTCAGCATTATAGGCAAAGTTTTTGGGCCGATCATGGGGTTGTTCGGGCTTCCGGGAGAATCTGTCGCGGTACTGGTTTCCGCCTTTTTTTCCAAGGCAGCTGGAGCCGCAACCGCCGCAAATATGTACTCCGAAGGCCTTATCAACGCGACGCAGGCAACGATATTGCTCGTTCCCTGCATGTTGATGGGTACCCTGGTTGGGCATTATGCCCGCATTGTTCTGGTCGCCGATGTAGACAAAAAATACCGCAGCTTACTCCTGTTTGTCCCAATTTTCGACAGCATCGTCGGCATGATCTTGATGCGTATAATCCTTGGCCTTATGGGACATAGCAGTTAAGAAGCTTATCCAAACCCTTTTATATGAAATGGAGCATTCCCCCTTCAGCAGGGAGGAATGCTCCATTTCATGAATACGGCACTGCGACAGATTATTTATGTCCTACCGTAATTTTTCCTTGTAAACACACACGGAAGGGATCATCCGTTTGCATCGAAATGGCCCCGACCGTATCGCTGATAGATGACAGAGGGCACACCCTGTACGTCACCTACTACGCTGAGGACTCCGCCGATGTGAAAAAACTATACCGTTTTTTACTTCCTGTCAGCAATCAGCGTAAAAAATAAAGCAATAACCGAAGCCGCCTCAAAAAAACAATGAGGTTTGGAGGCGGCTGGCAATATCCTTACCTGATGTCCCACCTCTCCAAAAGATAGGATATTGGGGTGCTCCTGAGCTCTTTTTCTAAAAAAACAAATATCCCAGCCGCGATTAAATCCGCGGTGGTGCCTGGGTTTAGTAAATTGTCCGGGTCTGCGAGAAAGACCTCTAATTCATAGATTTTATTTTTCCCCTCAGAGGTGAAGACACCCCCGGCCTCCACTATTTTTTGGGCGCTGCCGGATACTTTTTCCGACATCTCAACTCCCAATTTTCTTGATATGAGCGTATCAGGAACCCTGCTCAGCAGCAGAAGATACGTTTGCAGGATAGTATTTTTAAGACTGTGCCCCTCATGCCAAAACCGCACCAGCCACGGCAGCGTCAGCTCAAACGTTATTTCGTAGTGGGTCGCATACTCTCTGGCGATTGAATCCCAACAAGCCGCCAATTCCATGGCTTTCATAATGGGGGGGGGCGGCTCATGCACGTCGTATTTTTCGCTTTTGCCCAACCCCTCGGGGGAGGCCATATTTATCGCGTCATAAATTTGGCGAGAATCGTCATCACCCAGAGCGAGCAGCTCTTTTTGTACGGACTGCCTGTGGAGCTCCCCGACATGAGCCGCTTTAACAAGAGGCGCTAGCAGTAAGATGATTCCCAGATTTGTGTTTTTATCGACTAATTTTTTAGTAATAGTGACCGCGTTCTCCACCATCTGCCCTACGGATGCCTCTTTATCATCAAAGACCGAGGCCACTCCAATAGCGCTTGCGATAAACGAAAGATCGTTGATAAATGTGAAGGGCTTTCCGGGGCTCACATTTCCCGGTTTTGGACACATGACCTCCATAGCGCAGGCAAGCTCCGCCATTTGAGATAGAGTTAAAATTCGCGCAGCATCCACTTTGCAATCTCCTCCGCCACCGGGATTCCGGTGGCTCGCTCAAAACCTCGCCACCCCGGTATCCCATTCACTTCGATCACTTTAAACCCTTCGGGAGAGGGGTATAAATCCACCCCGCAGTAATCCGCCTTAAAGACAGCAGCCGCCCGTAGAGCAGCTTCTTCTATTTCCTCCGCCATGGGGTATATCTCCGGAGTCGCCCCCTGTGAGATGTTTGTTTTCCAACCTGAGGACAGCCGCTTTATGCAGCCCAGAGCTTTCCCTGCCAGAACAAACACCCGCAAATCCCAGCCATAAGAGGGGAGGTATTCCTGCAGGTAATAGACGCTCCTCGTCACCTCCAACGCCCTAAAGGTGCGATAGGCGATATCCGGGTCGCTGATTCTGACGATGCCCTTGCCCTCAGAACCAAAGAGCGGTTTCAATACAATGTCCCCCGCTAAAGCGGCAAAATACCCCATAGCGTCATCAAACCGCTCCGCGATGTAGGTGCGGGGCGTGGCAATGCCGGTTTTTTGAATTAAAAAAGAAGCATGAAATTTATCCACGCTCCTCTCGATCGTTTCAGCGGAATTAATCACCTTGCAACCCCACTCCTGCAGGGCATGCAAGGCATCCATGCGGTAGACAACCTGCTCCAGAGAACCTCCCGGTATGGCTCGCACCACAATGGAATCAGTATGGCGCAACGAAACAAATTCTTTTTCCACGGAGACTCCAAATTCGGAGCTCCCCCCCCCTCCCACCATCGAAATAAGGCGGGTGATGGGCAGGCACAGCACCTCAACACCATACTTCAAAAAACCGTCTCTCAAACTCCGCTCGTGCCACCCCCCCGCTTGCCCCAGGATGATCACTCTGTTAGTGTCAGACATTACTTGCCAGCCATTGTTCCTCTAGTAACTTTGTATTCAACACTCCCGCGCGATGCGTACGCCCGGATTTTATGTTATTGATATAGATAACAGCGGGGCTGAAGAGCATCGGGTCTATCTTGTAAAAATCCCACTCATAATGCTGGAGCACCTGGAAAAAGGGCGTTCCGTAGTCGGAGGACGAACAGGCGGGTAATTGGGATAAGATCCGCTCGATCTGCTCATCTTCACAATCCACGGTGTACCAGGAGCGGCCTCCATACAAAATACCATCGTTCGTCCGGCCAATGGCAAGCCCGTCATTCATTGCCACGGGCGCTATGGGAGCCTTCCCCCACCCCCCCATGACGCAATTAATATCAAAACCAATTTCAAAGAGTTTATGAAGCCCCGTTTCCACGATGCGAGAGGCAACCTGAATGCTTCCGACTATAGACGCCGTCGGTGCCAAAATCACGGTAAGATTCTTTGGATTTACCCCGCAACTTTCAGCTATATACTCCAACACCGACTCCGGCGGGTACTGTCTGGTTTCGAGAGCCAATACCGCCACATCTGCCTTTTCCGTATTGCCAATTTTATGGAATATCTCCTCCGCCCCGTACAGCGCTCGAGCGGGACCGGAGCCCATTGCAAAATAGGGGCTCTCACTATCGCCCTTTATCAACCAGCCCGCATACTGGGAGGCCATGCACCCCTTTATCGGTTCCTCTACCCTCACTGTAACGGAGGGCAGCCACATCCCCCCTAAATCCATGGTATCGAGTTCAATATGAGCCGTTCCGCCAAGGCAGATCAGCGAATACAACCTTCCGGCTTCGGGGCTTCCCGGTGCGTTAATACCTGCATCAATAATCGTGGCACCGCAACCCGCAACGGTTGAAATCACACCGATATTATGCGCTTGCTCCTGCATTGTCTGAACAATAATCTGCGCTCTTTCGTTTATTTTGCTCGGATACTTATCCCTCATGGATCAAAATCTCCCCCTTACCAAGACTTGTTCTATCGCCACACCAACGGGTAAAACCCTTTGTAAAGAGCGAATAGTCGTCGATAAAACCGATATTTTTTAATTCTCTTCCCAAAAGGCCGGTAAAAGCCGGGGTGTAGGTGCAGGCCTTCTCAAACCCACAAATCAAGGGATCGTATTGCCCCATAGCGATAATCGTACCCCGTTTCATGGAAGCTCCCGCTCTGGCTTTCAAGAACCCCAGAGAAACCACCGTCCCCGCGATCATCTCCGCCGCTCCAAACTCCCCCAGCGTTCCGCCAACCACCAGTAATCCCCTGCGCATACGCTCCACAGCTCTGGCCCCCACATCCTTTTGCACCCATATCGTGCCGCCCTTCATCCCCCTGGAATCTCCGGGAAAGGCAGCTCCCATAAAGGCTCCTGCGCTGCCGTAAATTCGGGCAACCCCCCCTTGCATCAGGCACAGCGACCAGTTCCCGATGTTTCCGTGTACTTCTATCTCCCCCCCGGTTATCCCTTCCCCCAGGTGCATCCCACAATTTCCATGGATCACCATCCTGCCCGAGGAGAGGCCCTGCCCAATCCTTTTTACTTTTTCCAAATTTCCCCTTATGTGCAGCTCCGCCTCATCAGCGGTTTTTATTGATTTAACGGAAAAAAATTCTCCCAACTCTATTTGAGTACGCCCCTGCCATACTTTAAGATGGGCTATTTCCGCCGGATTTAACCCTGTCAGGGATGGATTTAAACACTCCGCTTCGATGGAAATATCCGGTTCGTTTATAAGCTCCAACAATATCCCCATATCTACTCTCCGTTCTCAAAAAGGGTTCTCAGATGGAAGTGATAGGGGCCCAGAGATCCCCCATAATTGCCCGCTGAAATTTCCTTGATCGCCGGCCCGCAAGCGCTTTTTATACCCTCTCTCATCGCCTGTTTTATGGAGGACTCATCAAAACCATCCACTACGATTTCAAGCACACATCGGATATCCTCCGATAGAGGGCTATCCACCAAAGGGCGCAAAGTAGGGCAGTAGGAGGTGTTGGAGGAGGCGTGAAGAAATTTATACCTTGAGCCGACCTTGCTCCCGCTTCGCACGACGCCCCCCGGAAAGGGGAGCACCACTCCCTTTATTTTCCTCATGGCTTGGACTGCTTTTTCTGCAGCGGATAAAACAGCCATATAATCGTCACCCAGAATCAGGAAATTTCCTCCGCCAATACTGCGCTGCAAAGGCACTTTGTCCTCCACCAAAAATTCTCCGTCCATCACAGGGATTCGCCAGTATCGGATGCCCCCGATGAGCTTGCTCGTTTGGAAGGTATCGCCAAAATAGCGCAGTGCTCCTCCCAGAGAGACATACCCCTCACCATCCGGGATACCTCTGTAGCAGGCAGTACCCGGACAGGTCATAATGGCCTGCCCCACTCGATTCAAGAGCTGTTTTTCCAAGTCATTGTACCCTCCGAAAAAAAGCAGGGAGACTCCCGGCCTGCCATCGGGGCTTTCTTCAGCGGATATTTCCGCCTCAACCCCCGCTTCGCAGCCACAGCCTATCACCGAAGTGGCAAAACCGGTGGCGGCTTGCCCCGCTTCCTTTGCCCAGTGAGGAGTCGGAGCCGTTACGATGAGCCGTGTCCCCCACATTTTAAAGGCCTCTGCAAAGGTATCCTCTATCAGCGTCCCGTTGATTCTCATCTCGCTATCCCCGTTCATCGCTTATTTTTACCCTTTTCACCCTGGCACCCACATTGCGCCCGGACAAAGAGCTTACCGCTAATAACGCGCCGTCACTGCCGACAAAATGACCAAAGTACGCCCTCAGATCCTCAACGATGCGAGAAGCGGCAGCGGGGCTATCGGCAAAGCCGTAAAGAGTGGGGCCCCACGAGCTTTGCCCCATTCCAACGGCTCCCAGCTGTCTCATTTTCGAGAAGATATCCTCCGCCATTGGCGAGGCGTAGTGCCCCGATTGAAAATCGGCAAAACTGGCCCCTGTAATCCGCTGTATCTGCTCCAAGGCCTCCGCAAAGGGTTCAAGCTTGGCTTCAAGCAGCCCGGGCAAAAGCTTCATCAAAACCAGCTGGCAAATTTCTTTAGATGCTTGGGGGTCAGGATTCATTTTCACAAAGACATTTTCCTCATCTCTGCCATTTAAACCGTGGGCTCCCGGAGGAAATACGACGATAGCTCTCCAATTTTCAGGGAAGGAATGCCGAAATAAAGGTAAGGGGGGCTCTCTCTGTGGGTCTGCGCTGCCTCCGTCGACAATAAATCCCCCGCTCTTGAAGGACTCGATGCCTATTCCCGAGCGCAAGCCGCGCCGAACCATTAAAGCGACCTCCGAGACGGAACAATCAACACCATGAAGCATGCAGAGGGCCATCACCACGCACAGCGCCAGCTGTGTCCCCGAGCCAAGCCCCTGATGAGAGGGAATCATTTTATCCAAATGTATCTCCCCCCTGAAGGGGTGATCTGCCAGCTGCTCCTCTAGTGTTGGGTGTTCGTAAAAAAGTTTGGCATACTTCAAAGCCAGTTTTATTTTTTCTTCATCCGGACCATAAATTACAAGATCTTCCGCCGCTCTTACCTTTATCTCTATTTCGGGGTTTGACAAAGAGAGGCCCAGGCTCCCAAATTTCCGCCCCAAACTCCCTCCAATATCCAAAAAACCAAAGTGCAGGCGGGCTGCGGACTGAATCTGTATTTCAGTTTTCCGTAATTCAGCCAAGTATTGATTGGATAAGGTCAAATGCTTCAAGCTCTCTTTCTCCTCCCGTTTTAATTACAATTTTTTCCAGCTCTTTTATGCTCGCTGTCAAATGCGCCCGAGGTTTCTGCATCAGATAAACCCTGCTCGCCAGAATCGCCGCTTCCAGCACCGCATGCTTCCCTCTGTTAAAAGGAGAAAAGGGGCGCACCGTTTTTTTGGCGGCAACACGGCACTCTATATCCCATCTATCGGCAGCGCCATCCTTTTTTGCTCCGTCCACCGTTATCTCCCACCAATAGCAGACGTCATCCAGCACGGCGCCACAGGCAGCAGGGCTTATATCTGTCAGGGCCGTTAGGGCAAATAAAAAAACATCATCGGAAAAATTCAACACTCCACAGCCTTTTTTCAGTAGAAGCGCTCCCGTTTTGCTGGACGAGAAGGGGCGAATGAATACTCTTTCCTTGGCTTTATCATCCACAACGGTTACCCCCATTGGGGCAAATCGTGGTTTGTCATGAGTGTCAGAAACTCCCAAAATAGCCTCCAGTATCACGAAAGCACACCCCATAAAATAGGATGATCCTGTACATAGTCCCGCCGTAACTCCAGTGCTATCGCCGCTTTTTGCAGCTCTTTACCTATATAAAAAGCATGATCCGGTTTTTTTATCTGCATCTCAGCAAAGAGAGTCTCTATATTATCTCCGGATAAAAACTGCTCTCTATTGAACGCACATATTTTGTCCTCCGCTACAAAAACACGCCAATTTTCGTCCGTAATGTCCGCCTGCATCCCCTGCATTTGAGCGATCTTATATTTGGAACCCTGCCCCTTTAAGGGGCGCAACCCTTTTGACAGATTCCTTGGCAAAACACCGCGGCCGGAAGCCGTGCGCATAACGCTGCAGGCTAAGGACATCTCTTTGATTGTGCCTCGCGTCCACGATGCCACCTCCGTTGTAAGCACATAATCGATCCCCATCTCAAACAGACACACCGCCAAAAGAGCGTTGACCCCGGTGCTGTCAGCCTCTAAAAGCTCCGTTATATTTCCGGCTCCCATGAGCATCGGGGTGTCGGGGTTCAATGTGCGGTACTCCAAAAAGCGACAGAGGGAGGGTACAAAGCCCATGAGAGGAGGGGATAGTATCGGGTCTGCGATGGCTGTTTTTCCGAGCCTTCGCACTGCATCCATATTTCTATCAAGGGAAATGACGTCATTTTTCGATTCAGGGTCATCGCAGTCAGGAATAACCACCACAGGGCAGTTTATTTTATCCAACAGATCCAAGTTGGAAGCATTAATGCTCAGAAGCATGTCCGCCCCGGCACAACTTGCTTTAATCAATGTATCTCTGTGAAAGCTGTCTACTGCGACTAAAAAATCATGATCCTTCAGCAGTATTACCTTTTGTTCTATGTCAGGAATCCCCCCGTCAGGGCTCCCCCCCAGATCGATATAATCCGCTCCATCCCGCCGGTACTCCTCCGCTTTATACAAAATCGCCTCAGGGGACATCCTCCAGGCATCCACTATTTCAGCTATTATCCGGGTTCCTTTTACCCCTTCGGGGTCCACCTGCAATGTATAGGGTGCCTCTTCCACCCCCATAAAGCTCGGAATATCCCACAAGTCCTCCGGGCCTCGCACAACAGGGAGATTCATAGCCTCCTCGATAATGCGAATATCCCCCGAACAGCGCCCCGGCATTACAATCATGTCCGGTTTCTCTTGAAATTGAACCCGTTCAAGATGGGATAAAGCCCACGACGGAATCATTAAAGCCGCCACAGAAATAGGAAGCTCGCAGAGGGAGCAAAAAAATCCCCCCTTTGCGCCTGCTCCGTTATTTATGTTATCCAGCACTCCCTGCAGCGATGGGGCGGCCAGGCGCCCCGTCACAAAAAGGATTTTTCGAGCCATAAGCGTACCTCCTCCGGCGTGGAGACGACTGTAACGCCCTTAATACGACTCAATTTTTTAGTTTGCTGTAAATCAATACCCCTTGGGTATACTCTGACACTCTCGCCATTTGGGGTAATCGATATGGCTTCCGGTGATGTATCCGTAGGCAACACACATATCGGAACGCGGCTTTTCCCCCCCTGGGCGAAGAGATTGGAAACCAGAGAGTCCGCTATTCCAAGGGCGCATTTGCTCACCGTATTGCCCGTAGCAGGGGAAATGACAAGGGCGGAGTATCTCCCCTCATAAAATTTCCCCGTACAGGGAAAGCTGTGCCCTGCCTCCTTTACAATACACGTTGCATATTCATCCAGCCTATTTTGCAAGCGGTACATCGACAGCACCTCCCAGGCAGCAGAGGAAACATACACTTCGATATGGAACTTTGTGCTGAACTCTCGCACCATTTCCACGGACTCAGCTAAAAAATGCCCCGCCCCGGTAATCGCCCAAGCTATAACCGGCAAGGAATCACCTTTTTCCCCGGCAGATCATCAATGGGATAATTTTCCCAGCTTAAAGAATAATAATCCTTGAAAAATTTCTGAATGTTATCTTTTACGGACAGATCATAAGCAGGAGCTGTGGTGAATATCTCCCCCTCCGTTTCTTTAATTACTTGCCCGTCCTTGACCACAATTTCCCCGCCTTTAACCGTCCAAGCAGCGACATCAAGCATTCGGCTGCATCGGGCAGCGTTGGGGCAGTGACAGCCTCGCTTTCCCTGACTTGAGGGGTTATAAATGGACACGTCACCGTCCGCTCCAACGCCCAAGTGCCCTTTTTGAGGCAATCCGAGAATTTTAGCCGGTGCCGCCCTCGTAATAATGGCTATCTCATAAAGAGAGTATTCCCTATCAAGGTGACTGAGGACACTGCCTTTGACAGCCGTTGAATTTAAAGATTGAATCGCTTCCTGACGATAATTTTTATCCATTAAGAGCTTGATTATTTGAGGGTAACAAAAGAAAGGCCCCGCATTGGGGTGATCCGTCGTCAGGCACAGCCGCCACGGATCGTCTATGAGCATAAAGAGCTCCATGCCCGTTATCCACTGCACGGCACTGTCCTTGGACTTTTGTTTATATTCCAAGGGAACGACGCCGCTTCCCGCTTCATTTTCCATATCAGTGCTGCACCATTTTTTCCCCGATAGCTGGTGTATGCGGTACTCAAGGGGAGCATCCGAAGTCATGGTGGTGGCAGAGCCAAAGATGATCTGCCCGACATCCACCGTTAAGTTGGGGTAGCGTTTCAGGCTTTCCGCCAGAATGACGGCTCCCGAAGCGAGCCCGGATCCATTTTTTTGCGGCTGATAGCCCAAAAATTGCAGATGGCACAGATGCCCCCTGCGCCCTTCAAAGGCCTCCATCGTCTCTACGGTGGTTTGAGCACTTTCAGGAGTCCCCAAGTTCAACCCGTGGAGGTGCAACGGGTGTGGCAACCCCAATAAATCTGCAGCCTCGGCTAAAAAGGAGATAATTTTGCGCGGTGAGGTGTCAAAAGCCCGCAATTTATCATCCAAATGATGAAGATTGCCCCCCCACTTCCAGTCATCCACCCCGCCGGGATTGACCGCCTTGATGCCAAAACCGCCCACGGCGTCCATTGCCCAGGAGATGTAGTGGCGAGCCATCTCCGTCTCCCCCTTTGACAGACAGTCCAAGAGAAACTCATTATTACCAAAAACGATGAGCATGGCCTTATCCAGTATGGGCATATCCTGGAACTCTTCGTGCGCATGCCTCGCCCCTATGGGGGATGAAGCCGCCTCCACAGCGGTGGTGTAGCCCATTTGAGCATAAAGGTAGGACGTAAGGTGCGTGGTTGGAGTGGTAAAACCGCTGCCGGATCTGAGATCACCCTTTTTCAACAGATGGTGGCTTCTGTGGTCGCTCGGGCAAAGCTTGCGACCTGTGTTCGCTTTACCCGCTATATGAGCGTGAATGTCGACGCCCCCCGGCATGACCCAGCAACCGTGTGCGTCAATGATCCGGGCACAGCTTTGCTCGTCTTCATTGATCGCCTCTTTTGACACCACTACACCGTCTTTAATCCAAATATCCTGCACAACCCCGTCCACTTGATTTGCGGGATCGTACACCGTTCCCTGCATAATTCCCAGTATTTTTGTCATCAGGCAACCTCCAGGATAATACGCCGCAAAACCTCTTCATCTGACATGCGAGAAGCGGGTATCAGAGCTTTGGCAAAAATAGGCATCGTATCCATGCGGTAGCAGGTTCCGGGAGAGTCAATGCCGCACTTTGCGACGGGAAACCACAGCGTGGCCATCTGGGCGGAAAGGCTTTCCTCCGGATCCATCACAATCGTGGGGATTTTTTTCATGGATTCCACCGCAGCGCGAGGAAAATGAGCCGCCGGATCCGACGATAGAATTAAGGCGGCATCCGTCTCTCCATTGGCCAGCATATCCACCGCGGTAAACTCCCCGGGGCCGTAGCGGGGGTACCCGCGGGACAAGTTTACCGCAAAGGGAAAACCCGTCTGCCAGGTAAAGACTTGGTCCGCTCCGGTCACATTGCCGTGCCCTCTCATGGGGATAACAGAAAACCGAGTGTGCGCGTTGAGGTCGGTGATTAAAGAAAAAAGCTCCCGCACGTTCATATCCCGTCCCCGGGTCATGGTCAACCCCATGCCCATAAAGGCCACCCCGTATTTACAGCTTTTCATTTCGTCCACCACTTGGGTTAGCAGTTCGGGGGAGACCCCTCCAACGGAGGATTTGATACTGCCCCCCTTGAGTATATAGCGCATCGCGTGGAGTACATCGTAGTCCATTCCCTGGGTTACCTGTAAAAATAAATCCGCCGCTTTAGACGAGGACGTCGGGCGCACGTCAACGACGATCATTCGCCTGTCCTTACGCCCCTGCTGTATATATCGTCCTTTAGGCATTAAGGAATATCTGGATAAATGCCTACTGTGAGAGGCTGCGGGGTTGCACCCCCAAAAAATGAGCAAATCGCCTCGGTTTTTTACCTCCCCCAACGTACAGCTGGATTCCCCAACGGCCTGCATGGCAAGCCCGGTAGGACCATGGCAGACGGAGGACGTGGTATCCATAGTGGCCCCCAAAATATCCCCAAGGTGCACCGCAACCCTTTGGGCCTCGCTGGAGGAAGAGCTGAAGCCATATATCAGCGGGCTTTTTGAATTCTTTAATAGGGTCCCGGCTGCCTTTATAGCCTCATCCCAGGAGATTTCATCGCCGTTAAGCTTGGGCAACAGCGGTTTTGAGCTGTAATTCTCAAACATGGTGCGCCCGTTTGAGCAGGTACCGCGTATTTTCGTTATCTGATTCTCCTCTATATCCACCGATATATCGTCGCACAGACATCCGCAAAAAGTGCACACTCCGTTGTTTTCTGTTCGCGAATTATTTTCCTGATTCATCGTTTTTTCCCTTTTTTATGTCAACGGAAAACCCCTTGAAAAGGGGCATTCCCGTACCCTCCGTATCGGCACCGGATACCGCATTAGCCACAGGCCCCATGGGAATAAACACCATCCCCCGGGGAATATCCGCCGCCTTCACCCACCCCTCGGCCTCCCCCCACAGGGAGGAGATAATCACGGAGTCGCCGTCGCTTAAAATCTCGCCTTCCATGTCCAAAGCGTTCATTTCAAGCATGGAAACGGCCTCATGATAAAAGTTCGTGTGTTTTCCTAAATGCATTCCCTTTGCCTGATCTGTCGTTCTTCCGGATATAAGAAGATAACTCATAAAGCGCACTCTCCCCATATTTTACGCGCCTCAATGCCGAGGTGCTCTATAACGCCCCCACTGCTTTCCATTGGGGGCGAAATGACGGTGCAAATGGGCAATCCCGCAGGCAAAAGCGCCCCCTCTTGAGGGATATCCCTGCGCATCCGAGCGGGCCAGTGCCCCGTGTCAGGAGCAATACCATCGCCGGTGGCATAGACAATACCCTTGCCCCAAAAAGGTCCTTCCAGCAACCCCTCAGGCTCGGCGGGAATCTTGCCCTTTAAGGCCTGCAGGTGAAGATTAAAGATATTGACGCCCTGCAACAGCTCCACCAATTCGAAAGAAGCGCAGATGCGGGGATTGATCTCAAGCAGATAAAGCCTCCCGTTATCATAGATAAAATCCACGCCGCACGCCCCCGATAGCCCTAAATCCCCCACCAAAGCGGTAATAATTCTCCTCAGATCTGAAAGTAAGGGCTCTCTTTCAGCGGGTGCGATATCAAAGGGCATCAGATTGCCGCACCAAGCGTACCCGGCAGCACCTAAAAAAGCCTCTCCCGTAAACTGCCTGCTCACTCCCAGCAAAACGGCGTTCTTTCCATTGGATACAAAGACCGCGGATAAGGGGATTCCCTCTATTTTTTCCTGAAGATACTCCCCCGGATTTAAAGCCTCCCCCTCCCAATCCCTTATGCGGTTTCCTGCACCGCTTTTTATGGGTTTTACCAAATACTCTCCATCAATAGGGGGCGATAAAACTGTTTTGGGGCGACCTATTTTGTGCTTTTTACAAATCAGTGCGAGTTCGCTTAAATCCCTGGAGCGGCGGATCACCTCCGAAGGAGAGGAAAATACCGACACCCCACTGTGCTCCAATTCCAAGATAGCATCAGGGTTATTTTCCACACCCGAGGAAAAGACCGCTCCATCGGCCTTGACGTTTAAAGCAATAGCGGTAATGGAGTCAGATTTTTTCAGCTTCTGCCACCGGGCTATCTCCAATAGATCCCTATCCCCATACATATCCAAAGCCAAGGGGATATGACCCGCTTTCGCTACAGACTGGGCTAAAGCCCTGGCACTGGCTCCTATGACCAAAACCGTCAGCGGCTTCATTTTTTAATATTTAATCTATGAACCCATTGCCGATGGAGCCAGATCATAGATTCCCTCTGTATCCAGGATGAGCCCCTTGGACTCAAAAAGCCGAGCAATCGCCAAATGGTGTATTTTCATCTTCAACCAACCGATGCCGATGGCACCGTAAACGAGTTTGCCGTCTGTTTGATACCCACACCACTGCGTCTCAGTACCTTCCAAACCGTAGGGAGGAACGGCATTTACATCTGCCACCACTTTTAGCGTGGGGTGCTGTTTCCATGTTTTTTCAGGGATAAGCCTGATACCCGCAGCCCCACAACATAAAACAGCCACTGCGTCCTCCAAAATGGGGGCGAGCTCCCCCTCGTCTTTCATAGCTGCACATTGGCACTGCCCGCCAAAACGCTCTTCTATTGCCCGGGCTGCTCTTTGGGCTTTTTCAATATTTCTGGAGGTCAGCAGCACGGATGCCCCCAATTTCAGAGAAAGCCCCGCCGCACGTTGCCCAACAGGCCCCGTTCCGGAAAGAATAACCACTTTTTTCCCCTTAAGGTCCACGTTGGAGGCGATATTGTAAACCGCCGCCGCCGCTGTCGTATTGCAGCCGTTGGGATCAAACATAACCGAGACGTTGAGAGGGTTCCACTGGGTCTCGGTAACCGTTTTCAATATTTTTTCCGCTGACTCCATGCCTGAGCCTCCTATAAAAATAGCGGTATTGTGAAGCTCATTAGGTGAACGGGTGAACATGCAACCATGGACCAGGGGAACGACATTTTCCGGCGTCACCTGGCCATGACGCAATAACATGCAATCGGTGGAGTCCAGTGCGGTTATGGCATCAAAAACGCTGGGCTGCGGATCTGCATCAAGCTGAAGCAAGATTTTTTGCATTTTTACTCCTCCTTATATCTTCTTTTTCGAGGAATTTTTATATAAAAACAAGGGGGGAGCGAAAAAGCGCGCCCCCCTTATCAACCTTAACCGGCTAAATCGTATCGTGGCACTGGCAATAGCCCTCGCCCGTCGCCAAAAAGCCTTTGTTGTAGGGGGCACAGCGCTTGATGACGGTGCTGACGGCACAGTCTTTGCACCCCTTCATGGGAGCGCCTGCAACGCCGGGATTTGTGGCAATCATGTTCGTCATGGCCGTAGCTGTTACGCACTCGGGAGTGAGGTAACAGGGGAAGTCGGACATGGACATAAGAGCCGCAAAACGCTGGGTAATCGCGCAAGCAGGATAGGTATAGCGGTGGGGATTTGAGATCACGGGGTGTTGGGTTATCGGGGTAAAGTCAAGTTGAATCCCCTTTATAAACCCGCCCTTGCCCTTGGGAGCAACGTCTATGATCTGCTCTCCGCGCTTGAGGATATCCATGAAATCCACATTATGGAGTTCATCAGCCTCACCGCGCTTTGGGTTCATGACGGCGTAATTATAGAAACGCTTTACCAACAAATCAATTAGCATGGGCACGCTGAAGCTGTCCATCCAAAGAATATAAGCCGCAGCAGCAGCCGGGGCTCCAGTAGCGGTAGTGACGACATCCCAACCACTCTTAAATGCTCCCTGCTCAAGACCTTTTTTCATGGTGTTTTCAAAGACGTCAGTGACTGCCTCGTAAATGGCAAAGACCATGTCATCTTTAAACATGTTATACGCGGACTGGGCGATATGATGCCCGATATCCCCCACGCAGTAAGCGGGAACAGTCACGATATTCGCCGGGTGCACTCCCGCCTTGAGAGCCGCTTCCACGACCGGCTTCATCTTTTCTTTATAGGCCGTCATATATTTGGAAACGTCGAAAGAGGAATGAGGTCCGTGCCCTCCGAGATTGTGGCTCGCCATGATTTCATTCTGAGCCGCCATCGGAGCGACGTAAAGACGCTGAAACTGGGCCACTTCTGCGGCTTCTGCCTCGGATACCGTTTTCCCCGATTCCACAGCGGCTCTGAAGGCTCCGCCAAGGCCGTAAGAGGTGTTCATTCCCCAGGATTTAGCGGCGAGAATTGTCTCCTTGTCCTTTAACGGGATATCCATGGTCTTCAGAATACGGTTGACCACATTCGGAACCGAACCCACGGAAAAGCCAAAGTCAACCACACAAGTAGGGCCGTACATACCGCTATAGCGGCGAACGGCCTCAAGCCCGATGAGAGCTTTATTAGCAGCGATGGCATCTACAAATTTTTCGGTTGATTTTTTGAAAGACGGCTCCATCTCAAAGAGAAGTTCCATCAAGGGTGGGGTCTGGTGATGTTCGATAAAGGGATCATCTTCCGGACGAATCGTGTCCGTGATGCTCTTCAGAATTTCATAATGGGCGTTTACCGATTGAACGTGGAGATCCATGACTTCTTTGCTCTGTCCTTCAATCGCCTTCATTCCGTTAACTGCATCTACGTAGGGTTGGGCGTCGGTAATCTTAAAAACACCGCCTCTTTTTTCTTTGATGACACCATAGTCCGCCCTTGCCGCCGCGATACATTCTTTAACCATCTTTTCTTGAAGATTCATGCCCGTTACCATCCTTTCTCATCTCTAACACAACCCTATAAAGGGAATTCGATGAAGCACGCATGGAATAGCGATTTTACGGCAGGAATCATAGCTGTGATCGTCTAAAAGCAACACCTCCCTATTTCAATAAAAACATTACATATTATATATCATGCGCGAGTTATTGTCAAATCTGGTGTATGGAAAAAGATCAGGCGACGCTCCTGCTAGATTGAATCTGTTCCCGAATGCCGTCTTTGAAGCGGATTCCTCGTACGACGTCTCCAAGTAATTTGTAGCCCCTTAGCTTTCTCCACCTCTTTTCTGCCGACTGCGCTAATTTGAAGACCATCGATAGCGTTGTCTCTCGTGATCCGCAGTTCCTTGTTTTTGCCGTTCTGAGTCGTATGCTAGAAAAAGCAGATTCTATCGGGTTGCTCGTTCGTATATGCCCCCAGTGCTCTGCCGGAAAATCATAGAAGCTTAGGAGTTCGTCACGGTCTTTTCGCAGGCATTCCATCGCTTTAGCATATTTTACTTCGTATTGGCTGATTGCAAGATCAAAAGCTTTTTCTGCATTCAAACGGCTTTGTGCCATCCAGATTTCATGCAATGAGCCCTTTACCTTTTCCTGCATTGATTTGGGAAGCTTTCCCAACACGTTTGCGGTTTTGTGTACCCAACAACGCTGATGCCGCGTTTTAGGGAAAGACTGAGTGAGCGCTTTCCAGAATCCAAGAGCTCCGTCACCTGTTGCCAATGAAGGGCCTTCTTTGAGTCCGCGGCTTTGAAGGTCTGCAAAGACACAGGACCAACTGTCCGTTGATTCGCGAAAGCCGTCTTCTACCGCGATCAGTTCCTTACGTCCGTCTTCCGTGGCTCCGATAATCACCAATAAGCAAAGCTTGTTGTCCATTCTCACGTTGCTGTAGATGCCATCCGCCCACCAGTACGCGTATCTTTTGCCTGACAGGTCGCGTTTCTGCCAGTCTCTATATTCTTCAATCCAGTTCGCTTTGAAGCGACAGATCGTGCCCGCGGATAGTCCCGAAGCAGCATCTCCCATGATTGAATGCAGTGCTTCTTGGAAATCGCCCGTTGATACTCCTTTTAAATACAACCACGGCAAAAGTTCTTCAACGCTCTTTGTGCGTTTCAAATACGGCGGCAGGAGGGCACTGTTGAATTTGATTCCATTGCCGCTGCGGTCACGAACCTTAGGAACACGTACTGTAAGTTTGCCGATTCCCGTCTGTATGTCTCGCTCCGGAAGGTAGCCATTGCGAACTACAGCCGCCCGACCATCCGCAAGACGTTGCCCCTCATTTTCTTTCAGAAAATGTTGTATCTCGTCTTCAACTGCGGCTAATAGTAGCTTTCGGGCTCCTTCTCGCAATATTTCCGTTAAAGCATCGTTTGTTCCCTCTCGACCGAAATCCAAAATCGGTGTATCTTTATTCACGGCGTATCCCTCTTTCGTTGATTGTTAGTTTGGTCGCTTTCAATCAACAGGATACGCCTTTTTATTACTCTGCGCTATTCCCCGTACACCAGAAATGAGTTTAACTCATCATGCGCTGTATTTTTTATATCGGGCGTGTTTAAAAAAATCCGCATTAACAGACAGAAATATTTTTGTAAATCCATCTAAGTGCATGCCTATTGAGATCCTCTAAAAACATAGCGTGGACTACATAAAAAACATACAAAACAGTTTCCCAAAGTCCGAGTGGGCTTTGGGAAACTGTTTTGTGACAATAAAACGGCCTCTGCGGAGTGCGTCTCAGATTGTTTTTGCAGAGGGTCCGCTTCTCTTAGCCTGGAAAAACATCAGTAATCCCAGGGAAACAAGCCC
>JAGPAO010000029.1 GCA_018063805.1 Synergistaceae bacterium
CTGCAGAGGGGCTGACACGCGAGGTAGAGCTTCCCTTACCCATGGGGGTTACGGTGGATGGGGATCCTCTGATTATGGGGCTTGAAGAAATGCCTCACTTATTGGTTGCCGGTACAACAGGATCAGGGAAGAGCGTCTTTGTGAATAGCTGTATCGTCGGTCTTTGTTCTAAAAGACGCCCCTCTGAATTGCGCATGGTGTTGGTCGATCCTAAACGCGTGGAAATGGCTGTTTACGAAAAGCTGCCGCATATTCTTACCCCGCCTGTAACCGATCCTAAAAAAGCAGTGCATATCCTCGCCTGGGCTTTAAGGGAAATGAAAAAACGTTACGAGATGTTTGCTCAGGCAAGGGTGCGCAGTCTCATATCGTATAACGAGAAGGTACTCCCAAAGGATCGGTTGCCCTATATTGTTATTGTGGTGGATGAGCTTGCGGACTTAATGATGACCTCTCCGAAGGAAGTGGAGGAATACATTTGCCGCTTGGCTCAGATGGCGCGGGCGACGGGTATCCATCTGCTTTTGGCAACGCAAAGGCCCTCCGTAAATGTCATCACCGGTTTGATAAAAGCAAACATTCCGGCGCGTGTGGCGTTTACCCTCCCCGGCAGCGCGGATTCTCGAACGATTATCGATTGCGGCGGGGCGGAAAAATTACTGGGGAAGGGGGATATGTTGTTTCTATCCACGCAGAGCCCTAAACCGATACGCGTACAGGCTGCCTGGGTGGATGAAAAAGCTATCGCTCTTTGGTTGGATTATCTGGTACGGTTGTTTGGGGAACCCGAATATATCGATATCGATGACCAAGGGAGTATTCAGGGCGGCGGCGGTGACGGTGATTTTTCAGATCCTCTTCTGGAAGAGGCCGTTAAATTAGTTCTTTCAATGGGCGTGGCCTCCGCGAGCGGGTTGCAGCGCCGTCTTCGCGTTGGTTTTACGAGGGCGTCTCGCTTAATAGATATGATGGAAAACTTGGGCATTGTGGGCCCCTCCGATGGCGCTAAGCCCAGGGATATCCTGATGGACGAGGAAGATGCCATCAGACTTCTCGATGAAGCACTTAGCTGAAAAGGGGTGTGTGTGTGTCCTGTTTTGAACTCCCCGATCTGCGGATAGAAAGCTTGGGTTTGCCTGAAGAGAAGGAGCTGCTTGTTTTAGGAGGGGAACCGCCCGATCCCCTCTGGCTTCAAAAAAATGTCGCTCTTTTTACAAAAATATGGGCGGTAGATGCGGGTGTGGAGATTTGTTACCAATGCGGTCTTTGCCCCGATTACCTTGTGGGTGATTGTGATAGTGCGTCGAGCGCTGTGTGGGATTGGGCAGAAGGGGCAGGGGCGCAAATCCATTTATACGCAAGGAAAAAAGCGGCAACGGATTTTCAACTGGCGTTGGATTTGATTGTAAATTCCGGGGAGCCTGAGGGAAAACAAAAGGCTGTTTTTATAACGGGTTGTTTCGGCGGGCGCATGGATCATCTGATGAGTAACGTATCGTCTCTTTTATATTGGAGAAGAGAGCTGATTCCCGTGGGTATGGCGGATCAGAGACAGGGACTTTTGATCGTCAACAAGAACACGGGAGAAAAGAGCCTTTCTTTTCGGTACCCGCCCAAGGCTTTATCCCTTCTTCCTCTCTCTGCGGCCTGCAAAGGAGTCTCTCTTGAAGGTGTTCTTTGGCCTCTCGATAAAGTAAACCTCACTGCTGACAAGCTTTGGACCGTCAGCAATGAGGTTCTTTTTGACCAAACACAAACCGATTGGAGTTCCCATGTGAAGGTGAGTTGTGAAAATGGAAATCTTGGTGTGTACTGGTTTTGGTAAAAAGAGAGCGGTCTTACGCCGCTCTCTGAACTTTGCCGGAACGAAGGCACTTTGTGCATATCTTCAGCTTCCGGTTCTCTCCGCCGCCAACGTTCACCCGGACATTCTGGATATTTACAAGCCAGCGTCTGCGCGTGTGTCTGTTGGAGTGGCTCACTGCGTTTCCCGTGCTGGGCCCGCGGCCACAGCAATCACAAAATTTGGACATTTCAAATCCCCCCCTGCATAACCATGCGACAAATAAGCTTAGGTATTGTAACATAGGGAGAGTGTGAGTATCAATACGATAATGAACCGCAGGTGAGAAAAAATGAGCTTTGGTGATGATATGGATCAATTGCAGCAAATTCTGGATAAATATGAAACGCAGCAGCTCTCTCTCGAAGAAGCACTGGTAGAATTTGAGAGAGGGGTTGCCCTGATAAGCGCTTGCCGGCAATTTTTAAATGAGGCGCATCAAAAGGTTACGCTTCTTACAGAGGAAGGGGAAGTTCCGTTTGAACTAACCCGCCCAATGGTCAATCGGGAAGGAGATCATTCCAATGACTAAATACAAGGAACACGAAGTTGAGGGCATACTGGCAGATTACCGTAAAGTATTTGAGGCCGAACTGGTCGATTTTTGCGATAACCCGAGAATAAAAATGCCAAAGAGAATGCAGGATGCGATGTTTTACTCTTTAACGGCAGGAGGGAAGCGCTTGCGTCCCATTCTTTGTCTTGCTGTGGCGGAACAGTGCGGGATATCTCCCCAGAGGGCTATGCCCATGGCGATGGCTCTGGAAATGATCCATACTGCTTCTCTCATTCATGATGATTTGCCCTGCATGGATAATGATGATCTTCGAAGAGGCAAGCCGACCAATCATAAAATATTCGGAGAGTCCCTCTCCCTATTGGCCGGAACCTCCTTGATTGTATGGGCGTTTGGCTACCCGCTTAGTTTGTTGCCTGCAATGGGCATTCCCTCCGAACGCGTGGTCCGAGCCGTTGGTGTTCTTGCCGAGGCAACAGGTCCGTCCGGTATCTACGGAGGGCAGGTCCTGGATACGGATAAACTCAGCCAAACGGATGATCGTGATTTTGTTCAGCAAATAGCTTATTTAAAAACGTCCGTGCTTATAAACGCTGCGATTGTTTGCGCCGCCATTTTAGGAGAAACATCAGACGAAGATCTTCAATGTTACGATGATTACGGAACCCATCTGGGTATGATGTTTCAAATAGTGGATGATATTTTGGATGCAACGGGCACTGCGGAGGAATTGGGAAAAACGCCGGGCAAGGATGAACAACAGGATAAGCTGACCTTTGTGACAGCATACGGAATTGAAGGGGCAAGAAACCTCGCGATGGAAGAAGCACAACTCGCTAAGAGTGCACTGGAACCTCTTTTCCCCGAAGGGGATTTGTTGATCGATCTGGTGGACTATCTTATCAATAGAAACAGGTGAACTTTATGGACGGCAAAAAAAACATCAGTCAAGAGCACTCTTTACTTAAAAGCGTGCGTGACTTTAGAGGATTAAAAAGATTGGACCTGAATCAACTGCCTCAATTGAGTGAAGAAATACGAGAATTGATCATTGATGTGACGCTCCGAAATGGAGGACATTTGGGTGGTTCTCTCGGGACGGTTGAGCTTTGTATTGCGCTGTTGCGTGCTTTTGACCCGGATCGGGATAAAATCATCTTCGATGTGGGGCATCAAGCGTACGCGTATAAAATACTCACAGATCGATTAGAGCGCTTTGGCACTCTCAGAACTAAGGGGGGGATTTCCGGATTTCCTCGGCGGAGTGAAAGCCCTTACGATTTTTTTGACGTTGGGCACAGCAGTACTTCCATATCGGCGGCACTAGGGTATGCGAAGGCGCGGGATCTGACGGGGCAGAAACACGATGTCGTCGCCGTCATCGGAGATGGTGCTCTTTTAAACGGCCTGGCTCTGGAGGCTCTGAACAACGTGTGTTCGACCGAATCCAAGGTTGTCATCATACTGAATGACAACGGGATGTCTATCAGTCCGGGCGTTGGAGGAATGGCGGAGCATTTAGCGAAGCTTTCTGTAAACAGCAATTATAAGCGATTCAAACAATTTATAAAGGATCAGTGCCGTGTTTTTCAAAACAGCCGGCAGGTAGAGGGCGTGTTGGAGCGCATCAAAACCAAGATGAAATCCCTGCTCCTTCCGACAAATATTTTTGAGGCCATGGGGATCAACTATTGGGGGCCTTTTGATGGGCACGATACCCAAGAGATGGAGGAAATATTCGAACTTTCCAAACAGTACCCCAGCTCTCTGGTGATCCACGTGATCACTAAAAAAGGGAAGGGGTGTCATGAAGCCGAATGTTCGCCGACCGTGTACCACGGTGTGGGGGGAGGAACGGTTCTCTCTAAGGTATCCACCAAGAGCGATAAGCCGAAACCGGATGATTGGAGCAAGGCAGTCGCCAATGTTTTATTGGAAATGGCAGGCAAGGATCACCGAATCATGGCCGGTACTGCGGCCATGATTGAAGGCACGAAGCTGACGGAGTTTCGGCGGCGTTTTCCGAGACGTTTTTTTGATGTGGGGATAGCGGAGGGGCATATGTTCACCTATGCGGCAGGATTGGCTGCGGGAGGAATGCGCCCTGTTGTCTGTGTTTATTCCACCTTTTTGCAGCGGGCAATGGATCAACTGGTGCACGATATTTGCCTTCAGAAATTACCCGTTTTGATTTGTGTCGATCGTGCAGGGCTTGCCGGTGAGGACGGGGATACCCATCAGGGTTTATTGGATATAGCCTGGGGACGGAGCATTCCCGGGCTGATCATGGGCTCGCCTCGAGACCAAGTGGATTTGAAATTTATGATCTCCGAGTGGTTGGATCGCAATCATCCGGTCTTAATTCGCTATCCGAAAGGAGAAGCTCCGGCCGCTATTATGCGGGAAGAATCGCATACTCCCGCTCTTTGGGGGCGCGCCGAAATTCTGCAGGATGGAACCTCCGTTTGTCTTGTCGCGCTGGGGAGTACGGTTGCTCTTTGTTTGAAAGTTTCTCTGGAGTGCGTGGAAAACAACGTGCCGGAGCCCGGTTTGGTGGATCTTCGCTTCTCCAGTCCCATTGACTTTAAGACGATTGATGTCTTGTTGGGGCAGTATGATACCCTCATTGTTGTGGAAGAAGGATATCTCAGCGGAGGGGTTGGAGAAGCGATTGCGGCAAGAGCAGGGGCTAACCAATCCCCCTGTAAAGTGATTACCCTTGGTGTGCCCGATGTCTATGTTCCGCACGCAACGCGTCAGGAACAGTTGGAATCATACGGTTTCACCGTCGATCAAGTTGCTCAGAGAGTAAAGGAGTGCCATGGGGCGTCCCCTCAAACGATTGGATAAGGCGTTGGTAGAGGGCGGCTATGCGGACTCTCGTATCCACGCACAGGAACTGATCAAGGGGGGGAACGTACGCGTTGCCGGATTTGTCGCTGAGAAACCCGCTTCCTTGGTGCCTGAGGGTGCAAAGATAGAGGTGGAAACAGGAGGTCGGGAGTGGGTCAGCCGAGGAGCGTATAAGCTGCTAAAGGGACTTGAAACATGGGATATCGACCCCACCGGAAGTTCTTGCATTGATATAGGAGCTTCAACAGGAGGGTTTACCGATGTCCTTCTCAGTAGAGGGGCACAGCGAGTGGCTGCCGTGGATGTGGGGTATGGTCAATTAGCCTGGAAATTACGGCAAGACCCGCGTGTCATTGTCTATGAACGGACCAATGCGCGGTATATCAGCGAGGAAACGATCGGTTGGCAGGCGGAACTGATCGTTTCCGATGCCTCCTTTATCTCTTTGCGTCTCCTGCTTCCGACTCTTCAAGGATTGCTGAAGAGCGGCGGTGAGATGATTCTGCTTGTAAAACCGCAATTTGAAGTGGGCAGAGAACGAGTGGGGCGAGGGGTTGTGCGCGATCCGCTGCTTCATCTGGATGTTCTGGTTGGATTGAGTTCTTTTATTGCGGAGTCCACCGCGCTTGTATTAAGGGGCGCAACCTACTCTCCCATCCGTGGCCCGGAGGGGAACATTGAGTTTTTATTTTATCTGTACCGCGCGTATGATGATGCAGATGCAAACGAAAAAAAAAGTATGATAAACTTTGAAAATCTGGTAGAGGAAGCACATAAAAGTGTTTCCCAACCTCAATAGGCGGTTTAATAAAATGAGCGCAGATTGGAATAAAAAAGTAGGGCTTTTTTTTAACACGGATAAAGCAGAGGCAAGAAGTATCGCGAGTCGTCTTCTTCTCTGGGGGTATCAAAACGGGATCGAATTTCTGTTGCTGCCCCACGAAGCAGGGGCATTGGGCGTTCCCGAAACCGCAGAGACAGAGTGGTTTGCGTCCGTTTCTTTTGCCGTTGCGATAGGCGGGGATGGAACGTTCCTGCGTGCTGCACGGACAACCGTTGGGCACTCCATCCCTCTATACGGGATTAATGTCGGTCGTTTGGGTTTTCTGGTGACGGGGAAACCGGAAGATGCAGAGCAGGATATCCTCAAGATTCTGGCGGGGAAAGGTACGATTCTTAACCGCAGTCCTCTGATCGGAGAGGTCTATCGGAATGGGCACAAACTGCATGAATTCAGTGCTCTCAATGAAATTGTCGTTGCAAAAGGGCTGTTGGCTCGCCCTATCGAGCTGGAAGTTAAAATCCACGGAGAACCATTGAGCGTCTTTTTAGCGGATGGAATTATTGTCTCCACGCCGACGGGATCAACGGCCTATGCGCTTTCTGCAGGGGGGCCTATTGTCCCCCCTCATGTGGATTGCATGCTCCTCGTTCCTATTTGTGCCCATACGCTGTATGCGCGTCCTTTTGTCCTTGGCGGCCGAGATATTATTTCCATCTATCCAAGGAGCATCGATGCGGATCTCATGCTGACTCTGGACGGACAGGCCGGATGCTCCATTCAGCACAATGACTGCATCACCTTTTCGCTCAATCCTTCCAACGTGGTCCCGACGCTTTCGCTTCAAGGGCAGAGTTATTACGGGTTATTGCAGGAAAAACTGAGTTGGGGGATGTGCGGCAGCCGAACGGAGGAAAAAAACTATGATTGACGATCTGCGCGTCCGAGGGATGGGTGGAATTCGGGAGGCTGTCTTGCGCTTTCGCGGTAATTTTATCGTGATTACCGGGGAGAGCGGCGCGGGAAAGAGCAGCCTGGTGCGAGCCTTCGAATTTATCTCGGGAAAGCGGGCGCAGGTCAGCTCCATTTACGGCGGAGCCGATGAAGTGACGGTACAGGCACTTTTTCAAATAGATGAAACACAAAAGGTTCAAGAAGGAGATAGCAGCGACAAAAGCTTGCTGGCGGAGCGCTATTTATCCCGAAACGGCAGAGGGAAATGCCAGTTACAAGGCAATCTGGTTTCCTTAGGACAATTGGCCGATATTTTGCAAAATCAAATCGGCATTCAAAGTCAGTTTGCCCAATTGGGTCTTCTGGATCCGCAAAAGCAGATGGAGCTCGTCGATTCCTGCGGTTCCGCTCCTCTAAAAGAGACAAAGGATGAATTGCAGCGTTATTTTGCGGAAGTTCTGGCATCTGAAAAAGAGTTGCTCCACCTTCGCAGTACCCGTAAGGAAATGGAATCCGCTCATGAGGGATCGGAGCTGACCCTCAGGCAAATCAGAGGGATGAAACTCTCCGCCGACTCCGAACAGCAGTGGGAGGAAGACCTCAAACAGTTGGAATACAATGAGATGCGCCGTGAAAAACTGCAGGGCATGTCGGATCTTCTCTCCGGTGCCAGTGCCGGTAACGGGTTGCTGGACGAAGTGGAATCTCTGTGCCGCGATCTTTACACCATAGCCCCGGAGGAAGAAATGCCTCAATGGACGGCTCTCGGCGAAAAAGCGCTGACCAGCTTGCAGCAGCTTTTTTCCATAGCCGCAGGGGCTTTAAATGCCGTAATGCGCGAGGATACGGAGTCGGAAAGAGAAAAAATAGAGGGGCAGCTCGGAGCCCTGCGCAAAATAAAACGAGAATTGAATTGTTCCACCGTTGAGCAACTGTTGGTTTACGCGGACTCCATTGAAAAGGACTTGGAATGGCTGCGGGGAAGCAACGCTTTGATTGATGCAAAAAATAAAGAAACCGAGTTTTTACGCCGCACCGTCGGACGCCTGGTCGTTAAACTAAGAAGCCAGCGTCAGGCGGCGGCTAAATCCCTGGAGGAGAGCGTTCTCGGGCATTTAAAGAGCTTGGGGATGGAGGATTGCCTGTTTACTATCAACGTCATCCCGCAGGAAAAAATACGGTCAACGGGGGCGGAAACGGTTCAGTTTTCCCTTTCAAGAAAAGATCTGCCCCCGGGCCCGGTGGCAAAAAACGCCTCCGGAGGGGAGCTCAGCCGCATTTTAGTGGCGCTTCAAGCATCACTGGGGAATGACGCCCTGCCGGGCGTGCTTGTCTTTGATGAAGTGGAAGCGGGCTTGGGGGGACGTGCCGCGATGCTCACAGCTCGCAAACTTCAAGAGCTTTCCCGGCGCTGCCAAATTATTTTAATCACGCATGAGGCGACCATTGCCGCGATAGCGGAGCAGCACTTTGTTGTGAAACGGCACGGCGATGATACAGATGTTCTGGAAATTACAGGGGAAGAACGAGCTTATGAAATTGCACGTATGCTTGCGGGAACGGAAACCCCGGAGGCTTTAAAACACGCCCAAGCGCTATTAAGAGGGGAGGGCATTTAGCGCATTCTAAACGCCAGCCGGATAACACTGCTTTTATCAAAAAAAGGAGGGTTCTGTGGTGGATAATTATTATGCGAAAAAACTGAACTCAGCAAAATTATATGATGTTTATCAAACGCAACTCCCAAGGGTGCAGCAGTATCTGGACGCGGAGATTGATTTTGTGCGGCGCGGTTTGCGGGGCAATGAAAAAGTTCTGGAATTGGGTGCCGGTTACGGACGCATCCTCAAAGAACTTGCCCCCAACGTTCTTTCAATCACGGGAGTGGACATATCAGCAGATTCTGTCGCTTTGGGGAAAGAGTATTTAGAGGGTATCCCCGGATGTCAACTGCAGGTGATGGATGCTCATGATCTCGCGTTTGAGGATGATTTTGACGTCGTGCTATGCCTTCAAAACGGTTTATCCGCCATAAAGGGGGACGCTCTCAATATTGTGAAACAGTGCGTAAAAGCCCTTCATCCGGGAGGGAAGGCATACTTCAGCACCTATAACCCCAAATTCTGGGAACATCGCTTGGCTTGGTTCCAAGAACAGGCGGATAAAGGTCTGCTTGGCGAAATCGATTTTGAAAAGACAAAAGAGGGCGTGATCGCCTGCAAGGACGGATTTGTCTCAAGATCCTTTTCGGAGAGCGAATTGAAGGAGCTTGCCCTGGCCGTTCAATACCCCTATCAGATAGTGGAAGTGGATGATTCAAGCCTCTTTCTCATCCTTGAAAAAAGATAGGGCGCTTGTAACGCAAATAGCATGATGTGGTATCATCTATACTATTGGGCTTGGAGCTGATCATTTAGCGTCCAAGTCCAATATTATAGGCATTATTTGTTGTATTCGGAACTTTTTTCACGTATCGCAAGATATTTCTAAGGAGGTTTTTGTATGAGTACAATTGAGAATACCCCGCCTCTGCGCCAATTCAGTGCCAAAGCGAAAATGAAAATTGTTCTGGCTAGTCTGTTCGGTCTTTTTACTTTTTTCATTTCATTCAAGATCAGTGCTACAGGACCTACTACTATTTTAGTGGATCATATTGCCAATTTCGTCAAGGGCATTCTTGGGGAGCGGGTTGTACCCTGGGTTTGTGTTGCGGCGATGGTCGCCGGAGCGATTCAGCCGTTTATGGGTAAAATGTGGAGAAGAAGTACGACGGACACCGTTTTCACCTTTTTTAAAATTATAGGTGTTCCCGTCGGGTTGATGTATGTGCTCAATAAATATCATTCCATCCAGATTGGGCCGGAAAGCCTCTACACACCGGGGATGATTCCGTTTTTGTTTGAAAAATTGGCGATGAGCTTGACTTTTGTCATTCCCATCGGAAGCGCCATGATCATTTTTCTCACCGACTACGGATTGATGGAGTTTACCGGCGTCTTTGCGCGCCCCTTCATGAGACCTGTTTATAAAACACCGGGGCGTTCTGCTATTGACGCCGTTGCGTCGTTTGTCGGAAGCTACTCCATTGCTCTGCTCATCACGGGGAAGCAGTATCGAACGGGCTATTATTCAAGAAAAGAAGCGGCGATCATCGCGACGGGCTTTTCAACCGTCTCGGCCACCTTTTGTGTCATTGTGGCAAAGACGCTCGGTTTGATGGGGCATTGGGATCTGTTTTTCTGGGGTGCCCTTGCCGTCACCTTTGCCGTTACGGCGGTGACAGTTAGACTTTGGCCGCTCAGCCGGATTCCCGATGATTATTGCTGTGAAAAAATGCCGGATGAACCCATCCTCAAATCGGGCTTATTTCAAAAGGCGGTAGAAGAGGGGTTGACTGCGGCGGAAACGTCCGTCCCCATCTTTAGAAATATGTATAAAAACCTGATGATCGGGATCTCCGTTACGGTCGGGCTCGTTCCCTCCATTATGTCGGTGGGTTTACTCGGTCTGATCCTCGCTCATTACACGCCTGTTTTTGATATTTTCGGCTACCTCTTTTACCCCGTCACTGCGCTTTTGCAATTCCCGGAGGCAAAACTCGTGGCGAAAGCCGTTTCCATGGGCATTGCGGAAATGTTTTTACCTGCCGCACTGGCGAAAGATATGGATATTATCTCTCGGTTTGTCATTGGGATCACCTGTATCTCCGAGATCCTTTTTTTCTCCGCCTCTATTCCCTGCATGGTCGCCATGGGGATACCCATTTCCATCAAAGATATGGTGATTATATGGTACGAACGAGTCGTTCTGACGCTTCTCATCGCAACACCGCTCGCGTGGCTCTTGTTTAACGTATTATCTCTGGGCTAATAGCATAAAACAACGCCCCCGTCACCGAAGGTGACGGGGGCGTTGTTTTGACCGAGGGTTTTACTTGGGTACCCATGCTAAGGGGTAAGGTTTGCTATTTCGTCCTCGGCCAAGCCGGTGGCAAGGGATATTTTATCCGCCGGAATCCCCATGTGGAGCAAGTTGCGAGCGGTTTCGAGAACTTTTATTCGCTCACCTTTTTCAATCCCTTCTTTTATCCCTTCTTTTTTACCTTTTTCTTCGCCCTTTTTTATGCTCTCTTCAAGTCCTCTTTGGTGGGCGTAGATGCTGATGGATCTCTGTCAGGATTATGCGTGAACCTCTCTATCCGGTGTGCCTTCACCAGTCGCGCCACTCGATCCAGCACATTGGCGGAAAATCGGTTGGAAAAATAGCTAAAGCGTGCGGTTCGTGTTTAAATAGAATAAGAATTATCCCCCCTCTAAGAGGCGGGCTTTAAAGGCAAAAAAAGAAAAAGCAAAGCAGCAGAACCAAGCCAATAAGAAAAACTTAAAGGGGGTCATGTAATGGTAAAGTAAAAGAAGAGCGGAGTGATTTGCACCTTGTTCCTGTTTTTGTTCCTGTACGGTTTATTGGTAAGTAGCCCGGCGCAAGCGGGAGTGAAACTGATGGGATGGAAGGACATCAACCCGATGACAACGCCCGACGGAACAGATGCAAACGCAGGCACATACCAATACGTGCTATTCGGTAAATACGATAGTAAGCCGATCGTGTGGCGCATCTTAAGCGCAGATCAGTTGGGAACAGCCCGTAAAGGGTACCTGTACTCGGAAAAAGCACTGGGAGGCAACAGACAGTTTCACAACGGTTTTACCAACAACTACGGAATATCCAACATCCGTACTTTTCTGGTGAGCGACGGAGCAGGTCAATTTTACGTGTCCGACAACTTCACGGATAAGGAAAAAAGTACGGTGGTGGTACAGAGCTTCACGACGTGGGCCGGAGATAAAAATCCTGCTACGGATCCGGGAACAGTAACGATAAACAACGCGATGTTCTTACCGTCCTACGATGACCTCATCAAGCAGGAGTACGGTTTTTCTGACAACGACACCGTATTGGATAAAAACCGTAAGGCTACAGACACATCGGGCAATGCGGTTTGGTACTGGACGCGCTCGCCCTTTGCTGGCCTCCCCAACGAGGAGTGGCTCGTGGAAGCCGATGGCGACCTGTTCAAGGATCGTGTCAATACTCCTGGGGCTGCTGCTCGCCCGGCTTGTTTTTTAAATCTGGAATCTTTAATCTTTAAATCCGTCTCTAACGATTTTGACCTAAGCACTCCCTTTGCCGGGGAAGCCGGCTCGATTTTGAACCCGTATGTTTTAGTCATTAAAGACAACGCGGTATTGCTGGATCAGGCGAATGCTTCGTATGCGTCCGCAGACAAAACGCCGGTGAGCGCAACCGTCAGCGGTAAAACAGTGACGCTGGAGTGGAACACGGCGATCACCCAGGCCGTCAAAAAATGGCCCGCAGCAACCGACTTTATGCTCAGCACGGGGCAAAGCCCCCTCAGCGTGGCAAGCGCCCCCAACAACAACAAAGCGTTACAGCTCACCTTTGCCGGTGATGTAAACCCCTCGGGTTTAAAAATTGCCTACAACCTCAACACCGACGCCATTGTGTTTGTCAAAAACGGAACTCAAGCAAGCGTCGTAAATAGCTTTGCGAACCTAACCGTGACGTCCGTTGCGCCCGTCACGCCAAGCATAACCCCAACCCACGCGCGATTTTACGGCGCGTCCCCTGCGGACTTGAAATTCCTCTTGAGCGGAGCGGCTCTGACCGCCGCAAACGCGGATTCTTTGAGCATCATCGCGGAAGCGCCAAACGGCATGCGCATTCCGCTCGCGGCTGGAGACTACAGCCGAGAAGCGCGCAACTTAACGATCCTTCAGCCCTTCCTCTCCAAACTGGCGGACGGGACACACACGCTCTATCTGTACAGCGACACGGTGCAAGAGGGGAAAGTAACGCTCATCGTAACGGGCAGCACCGGCGGAGACGCCACTAAAGATTCCGGCTCAAGCGGATGCAATGCGGGGCTTGGTTCTGCGGGACTGCTGGTTATGGGAATGATGTTATTGAGTTTGAATAAAATAAGAGAGGGAAAGAAGAAATAAAAAAACTGAACCCACCCTCTCCAGCACTGCGTGCCACCTCTCCCGGAGGGAGAGGCTTTTAAGAAACGGGCACTGTTGTTTTATGTCTTCGGCTCCCCCTCCGGGGGAGCTGGCAGCGAAGCTGACTGAGAGGGCGGGTTTGACCTTAAAGCCTCCCTCTCCGAGGGGGGCCCATAAGGGGGCGGGGGGAGTTCTCCTATCGCGTTCATTCTTTTCCCTTGACATTGGGTTATAAAAGACGGATGATAAAGACGCATCGGGGGAGCTGTTCCGACTACACGTCGGGATTGCTGAGAGGGGGCGTAAGCCTCGACCCTTGGAACCTGATCCGGGTAATGCCGGCGAAGGAAAGATGAGTTCTTCTTTGGGACAAATGGTATTCTACTGCATTGACTCCCTATTCCAAGAGTTATTTATTTTCCCCCGTGCGGAGTGTTTACTTTGCAAGGGGGTTTTTTTATGGTTGGGCAAGGGGAAAAAAGAAGCGCGAACAAGGTCAAAATATTAGTGGAGGGGGCTCTGTGCGTTGCCCTTTCCGTAGTGTTATCGAACTTGAGAATTTTTACTCTGCCGCAAGGGGGTTCGATCACGCTGGAGATGGCGCCTCTTCTCTTTTTTGCCTATCGCCACGGTTTTAAATGGGGCGTCGGTGTGGGGGCTCTCTCCGGTTTATTCCAATTGATTTTTGGCGGATACATCGTGCATCCGTTTCAAGCCGTGTTGGATTACCCACTGGCCTTTGCCGGCATGGGGTTTTTGGGGTTATTTCAAAGGCGTCCTATCTTGGGGATTTTTATAGCCGGTCTTTCTCGGCTGCTGTGCCATGTGCTCTCCGGCGTCGTTTTTTTCTCCAGTTATGTGCCTAAGGGGCAAAACGTATGGCTCTATTCGATCCTTTATAATGCAGGCTTTATGGTGCCCTCGTTGATACTTGCGGGCTTTGCTGCATGGCTGCTCTGGAAGCGGATTCCATCCCCGCGCTGAGTGGAAATTCGCTGATACTCTTTTTCCGCACGCACCACCAAAGTTCGGTAGGACCAAGTCGTCGTTAGTGAGTCAAAAGTATCCGCTATCGAGATGATTCTAGCCCGGAATGGTATGTCCTCGCACTTAAAACCGTTCGGCTAGCCTTTACCGTCGTAACGTTCGTGGTGGTAGAGCACGATATCTTTGATCATGTCAAAGCTCTTGATGATGTTGTAGCATTTTAACCTGATAAGATCCTCGCAACGTATCCGGTTATTTTTATACATATAATTGTTCAGCGAAAAGATCATGTTGCCTGTGAGATGAGGATGCATGCAAAGAGGCCGGTTTTATATTTTTAGTGGGAGTGAAAAGAATGCACCGGATTCAGCTGTTGCCCTTGGGGTATGCATTTGGCGATATGGAGCTCACGATCTATCCCGTTCTTTTGCAGGACGATAAAGAGCTCATTCTCGTGGACTGCGGATATCCCGAATATCTTGGTAAAATCGAAAAAAAATTACAAGAGATGTCGTTATCGTTAAACAGCGTTACGAAATTACTGATAACGCACCATGACCACGACCATATCGGAGCGATGAGCGCGATCAAAGAAAAATACCCTCATATCGAAGTGCTGTGTTCTCAAGAGCAGGCCTCTTTTCTAACGGGACAAAGCAAATCGATTCGTCTTGTACAAACGGAGGCCATTCAGGGTTCTTTGCCCGAAGACGAGAAAAAGGCGGGGTTAGCCTTCATCGATTTGATTTCTTCTATGAAACCGATAAAAGAGGTTACCATCGTCAACCCGGGAGATGTTCTGCCCTGCTGCGGAGGGGTGGAAATCGTGGATACAAAGGGACATATGCCGGGGCATATCTCGCTGTATATCCGCAAAGAAAAAACGTTGATTTCGGGTGACGCCCTGATTATCAAAAAAGGGAAACTCGCCATTGCGCTGCCCGAGTACGCGGTGGATATCAAAGAAGCTCAAGAATCCGTACGGCGTTTATTGAACTATGATATCGATCGGATTATCTGCTATCATGGCGGAATCTACGATAAGGATATCCGAAGCAGTTTGCTCGGCATCATTCGTGATTTTGACTCCTAATCAATGCGGCGGTGCAAACGGCCTCTGCAATAACGTGTTTTCTAATGGTATGAACTAGATTGTTTTATCGATCGCGGAGAGGATGGTATTTATAAAAGCGTGAATGGAACAATAGATAATGTAACATAAACACAAAAATATGGAGGTATTACTTGAATATGAAGCGTTTCTTTTTGTTTTTAATTGTTATTTTGTCGATGTTTATGGCGGTTACTTTTGCATGGGGTCAGGATTGGCAGGAATCCTCTAACGTCAAAGCTCTGTTTGATGAAACAAAGGTAGAGGGGACTTTCGTCTTATTTGATGTGTCTGCCGATACGCTGATTGGGTATGATCGTTCTCGCGCAGAGACACGCTTTATTCCAGCATCGACATTTAAAATCCCCAATTCTTTGATCGGTCTTTCGCAGAAAGCAGTAAAAAATGTGGATGAAATATTACCCTACGGCGGAAAACCGCAACCGGTTAAATCGTGGGAAAAAGATATGAGTCTACGCGATGCCATCAAAATTTCGAACATCCCAATATACCAGGAATTAGCACGGCGTATTGGCATTAAGAAGATGCGCTCAGGAATTATCAAAATGCACTATGGTAACGGTGAAATCGGCGAGGTTGTGGATACTTTTTGGCTGAAAGGGCCTCTGAAAATAAGCGCGGTGGAACAAGCCCGTTTTCTTGCGCGGCTCGCGCTTGGCAAACTGCCGTTTTCCTCTTCCGTTCAGGCTGAGGTCCGTGATATCGTAAAAATGGATCAGGGCAGTGACTGGACTTTATTTGCGAAAACGGGCACCGCTGCGACCAATAGCCCCGAGCTGGGTTGGTGGGTTGGCTGGGTGGAAAAGTCGGGACGAATTTACGCTTTTGCGTTGAATATCGATATGAAAAATTCGGAGGACTATGGAAAACGTGTTGAATTGGGCAAAGCCTGCCTGAAAGCACTGGGTATTCTGTAAGTCTCGGAAACGATTCCTCGCTATAGGAGGGATTTACTTAGCCGCCCAGTTTTCCGCTATTGTGACCTCCGCTTCCGAGGGGACTAAATCCAAAATGGAGTTTGCCGCCTGTTCCATCGTCGACTTTAGCATCTGAGCAAAATCGTCGGCTTTTGCCTCCGGGCACTCCAATAGGATTTCATCGTGGACCATGCCGATGATGTACGTATCGGTCCCGATTAATCTCCGAGCCATTTTCCCTAGGGCTTTCTTGGCTATATCTGCGGCCGTCCCTTGTACCGGTGTGTTGCAGTATCCGGGCAGCCCCGTTTTTTCGGAGTAGAGAAACTTCCTCCCCGCGAGTGTGTATCCCACTTTCGGGGGGGATTTTTTTAAGGATTCATGCCACTGTTTGATACCGGTATAGGCCTCAAAAAAACGTCTGTAAAATTGCGATGCTTCCTCCGTCGTCATTTCCACCCCGTAGGATAGTTGCGCATATTGCTGTAACCCCGCCACTCCCATGCCGAAGATCAATCCGAAGTTGACTGCCTTGGCGGCCTGGCGTTCCTCCTTGCTCACGTCTTTCCTCTCTTTATTTAAAACCAAGGAGGCCGTTAATAAATGCAGGTCCTCTCCGTTTCTATACGCCGTAAGCATGCGTTCATCCTTCGTAATTTGTGCTGCGACGCGCAGTTCGATCTGCGAATAATCGGCAATGATCAGCTTGCGCCCCGTGGGAGCGGTAAAGCAGCTGCGGAACTCTGGGTTTCTGGGGATCTGCTGCACGTTTGGGGCGTAACAGCTCATCCTTCCGCTCCATGCGGTGATCTGTCCGTATTTGGGGTGGAGCCTTCCCGTTCGGGTATGGATCATCTTCGGGAGTGGGATTAAAAATGTGGATAGAGATTTTGAGGTGTTGCGATAGGACATCAGAGCTTTGACCAGCGGATGATTGAGATAGGGGTGGAGATCCGTTTTGGATGTCCCGGCGACGGAAAGTCCCTGTTTGCGGAGTAAGTCCAGGACATAAGGGTTTTTATTGAAATGATGCTCCGGAGCCTCCTTGTCCCCCCAAAGGGTGAGTTGCACGGCGGGACGTCCGCTGAACGCATACAGCTCATCCAACGCAATATCCATTTCTGCCGTCGTTTTTTCTGTAAGCTGCCGCCATTTTTCCCTGTCAAGATGGATCCCGCTGTATTCCATATGGGCAAGAGCTACGGCGCAGTGAAATTCAATTTCTGCGACTCGCACTAAATTATTTTCTTTAATATGTTGGATCAGCGTTTTGCGAAGCCGCAGTAAAATAGCTGCATCCATTGCGGCGTAGGTTATTTGTGCTTGGCTGAGGGCTCCTCTCCAGTCGCTTTTTTGGTCTGTTTTATCTATATCCTCGTTTAGATAGTGTTGCGCTAATGATTTTAGGTTGACTCGATCGGGGCCTCCGGATGAGTGAAGGATTTGCGCCGCCAGCATCGTGTCGAAAATAAGCGTGGGGTAAACCCCCAGGGCTATCAAGAATTGGAGATCGAATTTTGCGTTTTGGAATACCTTTACAGCCGCTGTTTCAAGAGCCTCCTTTACCAAATGGAGTCCTTCCGGCAAGAAGGAGAAACAGTCAATGACGAGAACGAAGTTCTCCGTCCATGCTATTTGAATCAGTCGTATTCTGTGTGTGTGCGGATCCAGCCCCGTCGTTTCTGTATCGATCGAAAGGACTTTTTGCTGTTTGAGTACCTCCATAAATGGAGTGAGGTCATCGGGACGTGAAATCAGTTTGATCTCCATGTTTTATCCTCTTCATCTTATTTATCAACGGCAACCATTCTTGGTTATAATAGAGTAACAGGGGTGATTTTAATTATGGCCATCACGATTTCTTTTGTGTCCATGCTCTCCGATCTTTTGGGCACCGACCTTAGCCGGTACCCGGCTCCCCAACCGGGGCAGACGGTGGGGGAGTACGTGGAAGCGATGCAACTACCGGATCCGACCCTTCTGCTCTTTGCCGTAAATGGGCGCGCCCGCCCTCTTTCGTACCCCTTTGCGGATGGCGATGAGGTTAAAGTGTACCCCATGCCCGCAAGCGGATAGAGGATTTCTTGTTTAAGACGCTGAGGTGCTGCCTTTTTCCCGAAGGACGCGCCTCAGTATTTTCCCCGTGCCTGAGAGGGGAAATTTATCCACAAACTCTATTTTTCTCGGAACCTTAAAGTGCGCTAAATTGGCTTTGCAGTAGCGGATGATTTGCATCTCCGTCACGGTAGTCCCCGGTTTTTTGAGGATGAAGGCCTTTACCAGTTGTCCGTTGATGTTGTTGGGGATCCCCACTACGGTGGCTGTTTGAACATCCGGGTGCTGGTGGAGAATCCGTTCCACCTCCTGCGGGTAGACGTTAAACCCTCCGACGATGATGA
>JAGPAO010000030.1 GCA_018063805.1 Synergistaceae bacterium
ACGCCCACCATTCTGGCGGCTTGCAGAACCGTATAATTCTTTGGCACGGACACATTCTGTCCGTCAATGGTCATATTAACAAATTCCATCCTGTTCACTCCTTCCGTTCAGGATTAGCCGCGAATGATCGCCTTGACGGGGCATTTGCCCTCGCAGGCGCCGCATTTGATGCAAGTGGTCGGGTTGATCTCATGCCGCCCCTTCATCTCGCCGCTGATGGCATCCACCGGGCAAACCTTCTTACAAAGGCCACAGCCAATGCATTTATCGGTCACCATAAACCCAACCATTGCCGTACACGCTCCGGCCGGGCAGCGGTGATCCTTTATGTGCGCCTCGTATTCGTCGCGGAAGAAATTCAGAGTGGAAAGCACCGGATTAGGCGCCGTCTGCCCCAAAGCGCAGAGAGAACCGGCTTTAATCGATCGCGCCAACGTCTCAAGCAGCTCGATATCCCCTTCTTTGCCCTCTCCGTCACAGATACGGGTGAGAATTTCAAGCATACGCTTGGTACCCTCTCGGCATGGCGTGCACTTTCCGCAGGATTCCGACTGCGTAAAATTCAAGAAATAACGGGCGACATCAACCATGCACGTGGTTTCATCCATAACAACCAAACCGCCGGAGCCCATCATTGCCCCCGCTTGGATCAGCGATTCGTAATCCACGGAGAGATCCAGCATCGATTCGGGCAGACATCCGCCGGAGGGACCGCCGATCTGAACGGCTTTAAACTTTTTGCCATCGGGAATACCGCCGCCAATGTCAAAAATGATCTCGCGCATCGTGATTCCCATCGGAACTTCAGCAAGCCCCGTATTGTTGATTTTTCCTGTAAGAGCAAAGACTTTGGTTCCCTTGCTTTTTTCTGTCCCGAAGGAGGCAAAGACTTCCCCGCCCTCGCGCATAATGTTCGGAACGTTGGCAAAGGTCTCGACGTTGTTGATCGTCGTCGGTTTTCCCCACAGTCCGGAAACAGCAGGAAACGGCGGCCGCGGTCTGGGCATGCCTCGTCGTCCTTCAATGGAGGCAAGCAGAGCTGTTTCTTCTCCGCAGACAAAAGCACCCGCACCCTCTTTTACCTGAAGCTCAAAGTTGAAATCCGTTCCGAGAATCCCCTGACCCAAAAGCCCGGATTCCTTCGCCTGTACAATAGCGTTTTCAAGGCGTTTGATCGCCAAAGGATATTCAGCGCGGCAATAGACATAGCCCTCGCTCGCGCCGATTGCATAAGCGCAGATGAGCATGCCCTCTATAATGCGGTGAGGATCTCCCTCCAAAACGCTGCGATCCATGAACGCCCCGGGGTCTCCCTCGTCTGCGTTGCAAACGACATACTTTTTATCTCCCTGAGCCTTGCGCGTAAACTCCCACTTCAAACCGGTGGGGAAACCGCCGCCCCCACGGCCGCGAAGACCGGATTTCTTGATCTCCTCAATGACTTCCTCCGGCTTCATCTGAAGAGAAAGCCCCAGCCCCTCATAACCATCGGCGGCGATATACTCTTCCAAAGATTCCGGATTAATATGACCGCAGTTTTTAAGTGCATAACGATGCTGCTTTTTATAGAAAGAAATGTCTTCATAGTTGGGAACAGCCTCAAGGGTAACGGGCTCGCGGTAGAGCAATCTTTCGACAACGCGGCCTTTCAACAAATGCGACTCCACTATTTCTTTAACATCAGATGGCTCTACTCGGCAGTAAAAAACACCTTCAGGATAAACGATGACCAACGGCCCCATTTCACACAGACCGTGGCACCCCGTCTCGACTACCTTAATTTCTTTGTCAAGATTTTTATTTTTCAACTCTTCTGCTAGGATCGGCAATATCTGCTTGGACCCAGAAGAAGAGCAGCCGGTACCGGCACAGACGAGAATATGAGCTCGAACATGCGATTGCATTGGCTTTCCTCCCTCCAATTATTCGGAAGCTATACTGGCGTTACGCCTAGTTATCCATCTTCGCGATAACTAAATCCTCAACCACTCGACCGTTTACCAGATGCTCCGAAATAATACGAGGGACATCCTCCGGTTTGAGATTGCCATAAGTGACGCGCGGTTCCCCCGGGCGGACGATATCCATAAGGGGCTCTTTCTGACACATACCGATACACCCCGTCTGTCGAACCGTGATGCCCTGCAGGTTTCTTTTAGCTATCTCCTCCAGAACTGCGGACATGATCGTACGCGCTCCGGCGGCGATACCGCAGGTTCCCATCCCGACAATCACTTGGGTTTCATTAGAATTGCGAGCATCGGTGCCCGCCTTTGCCTGTTCCTTTAATTTTCTCAATTCATCAAGACTTTTAAGAGCCATTTGCAAAACCTCCCCGATTAGTCGCTGTATTTCTCAATGATGCCCTTTACCGCTTCAGGAGTGAGGCGTCCATAGGTCTCATCGTCAATCATAATCACAGGAGCAAGACCGCAACACCCGATACAAGCAACCGTTTCAACGGTAAACTTGAGGTCGGAAGTCGTCACATCCTTGTCATTCACGAGACCCAGTGCCGCTCGTGCCTCTTTCAAAACAGGCCCCGCGCCTCTGACATGACACGCTGTACCCTGACAGGAACGAAGAATATGACGCCCCCTCGGCTCCAGATGAAACTGGGCGTAAAACGTTACCACACCATAAACTTGGCTAATCGGAATCTTCATTTTTCTGCTAATGTGGATCAGGACTTCCTTTGGCAAATACCCAAAAATATCCTGTGCTTTCTGAAGCACGGGAATCAAGGTACCCTTTTTACCTTCGTAGGTGGCCAATAGTTCATCAAGCCGCGCCATGTTCTTTTCCGCGATTTGTTCCCCCATTACACATCCTCCTTCTCCTCAAAACCACTAATATAAAACCGTACTCCGGACTAGAGATGCTTGCGCACTCGATAAAAAAATCACAATACAAGGGGACAATGCTCGCGTGTGTAAAAACACCCCTGCTTGTTTCTGTTATCACAAACCACCCGATAACGTGTATATTATATCCAATAAATGTTGCAATTACAACAATTTCTTCCCTGCTAAAAGACTACGCAGGGGAGAAATAACGAAGGGGGGCGTGGAACCTCCTTTGCTTTTCATTAGATTCGGTTTTTTTCGTTTAAAACGGTTATTTCTCCGTCAAAGATGGGCGGTAAGCAACGTAGTACAGCCCCGCGATAAAGATAACGGCTCCCAAAATATTGCCTATCGTTACCGGCAGCAGATTGGCAAACAAGCCATTCAAATTCAGCTGCGCTAATTTTTCGGCCGGCAGTGCTGCCTGCGTGATAATGGAGGCATCCCCTTTAAGGAACATTCCGAGCGGTACAAAGTACATATTGGCGACGCTGTGTTCATACCCGCAAGCCACAAATGCCATCGTCGGGAAAAAACAGCCGAAATACTTACCCACGATATCACGAGCTCCATACGAGAGCCAAACGCCCATAGCCACCAACCAGTTGCAGAGAATTCCACGGGTTATCAGTTGGGGCCATGTTGAATTGACTTTGCCGACCGCAATTTTCAGCGCGTTAACGCCGCAAGTTCCCGAGGCTATCCCCGATTTCCAAACCAGCCACGCAACGATCACCGCTCCAAGCCCGTTAAAAATATAGACAAAAAACCAATTGCGTAAAATCTTCTCCAACGGCACACACCCGGCTAAATACCCAATGGGCATGATGCAGTTTCCCGTAAAGAGCTCGCCTCCGCCCACAACAACCATCATCAGACCGACGGGAAAAACCGCACCTGCAATCAATCGTGTTATCCCGACCCCGACGTATTGAGCCGAATCCTGAGTGACAACCGTCATAAAAAAACCGCCCAGTGCGATATAAGCCCCGGCCGCTACACCAAGAGCAAGAAGCTGAAAAATTGAGAGATTAGCCTTCGTCAGTGCCGTAGAACAAGCATTTCTTGCGATATCACCCGGTGTATTGTAGTCCATTATACGTCCTCTCCTTTTTTATCATCATGTGACGATTCCAACACCATTGCCGTGATACGTGTGTAATCGATCTTTCCCGATCCAATCCGCGGCAGCGCCTCCATATAAATAATCTCACGCGGAATCATGATCTCCGAAAAACCTCTTTGCACGAAAGCCTCTCGCAAGTCCTCTCTCTTTGCGCCGGGCATTTCCGTAACAAGCACCAAGATTTCCCCCTTATTTTCATCTGCAATGCTTACGACTGCATGGACAAAATCCGGCCAGATTTTTTGGATAACCTCTTCCACAGCGGTTAAGGAGACCATCTCCCCCCCCACCTTTGCGAAGCGTTTGGCCCTTCCGAGAATGGTGATAAAACCCTCATCGTCAATAGAGACGATATCTCCCGTATCGTACCATCCATCCGGCACTGTCCTCAGTTCGTCTTCGCCGGAGAGAATATACCCCTGCATGACATTGGGGCCTCGCAGAAAAAGCCGCCCGCCTTCGGTAACGCCCTCTACCGGTTCCAGCCGAGCTTCCATGCCCGGAACAAGAATCCCGACCGTCCCGAATCGATAATAATCGGCGGCGTTGTAGGCGACTACAGGAGAATTTTCTGTGACTCCGTATCCCTCAAGAATGCGAATCCCGAATTTTTCCATCCAAAGACGGCTTGTTGCCTCCTGCAATTTATCCCCCCCGCAGAAAACATAACGAACGGAGGAGAAGTCGGAGGGTTCCGCGTTTCGCGCGTACCCGTTTAAAAAAACGTTCGTTCCAAAAATAATCGTGCTCCGGGTTGTGTAGGCAAAAACAGGGATATTCTTAAAGTGCAGCGGGGTTGGGTACAGGATTAACACAGCGCCCGCAGCCAACGGCATAAAACCTCCGCTGCAAAGGCCAAACGCATGAAACATCGGCATACAGCTTAAGAATCTATCTTTTCCCGTAAAGGGGAGCCCCACCAAAACCTGAGCACTGTTAACCTGTATATTGGCATGGCTTAAAGCAACCCCCTTTGGGGCACCCTCCGAGCCCGATGTAAAAAGAATCAGCGCTGTCTCATTCTCCGCCCCGGGGTCCCATGCGGGAGACGTGAATAAGCCTCTTATGTAGGCGTATAATTTCTGCTCCTTTGAAACGGCATGTGCAAAATCCTCAAGCTTGATCAAGGTAATGCCCTCCGCCTCCATCGCCTCGGCAAGACTCAGAAATTTTCCGGCTTCTAAAAACCGCTGCGACGTGATTACCAGACGAATTTTTGCCGTTCGGCAAGAGGCAATCACCCCATGTGTCCCCATGGAGTAATTAATCATCGCGGGGATAGAGCGCAGACGCTGAAGAGCCAAGATACTGCTCATGGTGTGAGCCGAATTGGGCAGCATCACGCCCACCCGCTCTCCGACCGAAACCTTATCTTGGAAAAAATCACAGAAGAGAAGAATCCTCGCAATAAATTGATTCCAGTTTATTTCCGTCAGATCGGCGTCGATCATCATGACGCGCCTTCCGCCCCATCGTTTGCGAAGAAGAAGCAGAGAATCAAAAATCGGCATCCGCATCCAGCCGGTTGCAAGCATCATATTCCGCATCATTGTCCGTATTTGCCGTACAGCGGCACTTCGGCGAGCGCTCCCCTTTGCATCCGGGGAAAATTCCATCCGAGCCGGAAAAGCAATGCGGAGGGTTATCGCCGGGAGAAATTTATACGGCCTATCCGTACCCGCGCTCAAAGAAAACCCGGTATATTCCGATCCCTGGATACGCACCGGAATAAGAGCGGCACCGCTCTGTTCGGCAATCAGCGCTGAGGTTTCAAGAATTTGCATCAAGCCGCCGTTCGCACTTGGTTGCCCTTCCGGAAAAAGAATGCCACTCCCTCCGGACTTTAAATGATGGATAAACTCCTTTAAGGATGCACCGTCTGCGGGGTCTAAAACCACCGGATTGATCCATTTGACCAGAAAGCGCGGCCATTTTTTCAACAAATGAGCCGGAAGAGCAAGGCGAGGATTCCCGGGAAGAAAGAGCGCGGCAAGGAGAGGATCGAGAGAGGAAGCGAAGTGAGGCAAAAAAAGCACTCCCCCCTCCTCTGCCTGCGCACGTTCCGCCCCAACAATGCGGATGCGGTACAAGAGCCCTAAAATAAAGCGACACAGCCATTTATGCAATCGTTTATCCTCCTATTTATTCTGCTACGGTTGCGGTTACGATACCGCAATCACGATAGACTTTCCGCCGCAAAACATTTATCGGAAAACTTTTACACGCCGGAATTCCGTAAAAACACCTTGCGGCATCACACCATTTCCAATAGTATCATAAAAACACAAACATAAAAAAGAAGAGGTGAATGACCGTGCAAAAAAGAACGTTCCTCGTTTCAGTTTCTCTTTTGATCGCAGCGTACTTGTTTTTCAGCCTAGGGGGGGCAAAAGAGGCAATAGCCAAACTGCCCAATGATATAAAGGGCTACCCGCTGGAAGCGCTTGCCACAGGCACCGCAACGGACTCAAGCAAACTGGCTCAAGGAAAAGCGCTGATGCTTATTTTTGCAACCCCTACTTGACCCTATTGCCAGCAGGAGCTCGTTGAGCTCCAAAAGCTACGCAGTAAATACGCGGGTAAAATAAGCTTCGCCGTTGTTTTCCCCAAAGGGAACAGTCGAGAAATGCTGCAAAATGTCCTTGTCAAACGATGGGGAATCACCGAAATCCCGGGGTACATCGACACCACCATGGGACTTTTTACTGATCTGCAAATTAGAGGCGTTCCCCACAGCCTGATGGTCGGCAAAAACGGTAAGCCAATGGGAACCTTTTCCGGCATGCCCGGCAAAGCAGACCTCACCAAGGCTCTCGATCAGCTGATCAAGTAACCTATGTGCGATCATTTACGCACAAAGAAAGGGACTCCGATATCGGAGTCCCTTTCTTTGTGCGTACTTTTATAAAGAACTAGTACTTCTTAAAAACGCTCGCTTTGGCGTGGCAGATGGGGCAAACTTCCGGTGCGCTTCCCTTGTGGATATAGCCGCAGACGGGGCAGAGATAATAATCAACATCATGTGCTGTATCGATATTTGCCAGAGCATCCTTATAAAGAACGGCATGGACTTTTTCAGCCTCAAGCGCCATATGGAAAGCGTTTGCCGCTGCAGTGTGTCCTTCTTGCTTAGCTGCTTCAAGGAACTCAGGATACATCGTTGAGAACTCATACGTCTCCCCATCAATACCATCCTGCAAATTTTCTGCTGTGGAATTGACCTTCCCTGCGATCTTAAACTCGGCAAGAGCGTGAATCGTCTCCGCTTCTGCAGTTGCACGGAAAAGACGGGCGATTCCTGCGTGCCCCTCTTTCTCTGCCTGCTCCGCATACGCGAGATACTTCCTATTCGCCTGAGACTCTCCTGCAAATGCCGCCATCAAATTATCCTGTGTCTTCATGACTATCTCCTCCTCTATGAGTTTGGTTCTTTTTATTTTTTATAACGATTATAAACTACAGCCAAGGAGCAAAAATGTCAAGCGTTACAAAGCAAGCGTTTCCCTATTTCTCTATTTTGGGAATAACCGCATCGGCATCGCGGGCATGAATCCTCTCCCGGATGTGGCGAAGGCGCCTCTCATCCGGAGGGTGCGAATTAAACCCACTGGGTTCGGTCTTCCCTCCCATAAGCGAAATCCGCTCCAATGCGCTATGGAGCCCGGCAGGGGCTACACCCGCCTTAAACGCAAGATCCACGGCAAAATCATCCGCAGCCACTTCTTGTTCGCGGCTAAACCCGGCAGTAGCAAGATTCGCCCCCGCATTCACGGCCGCTCCGCCAATCCCGCCCCCGACTTTTTTACCGAGAATCGTTGCGAGAAGCCCTATGCCAACCGAATTACCCACCCTCTTTTGATAATGCCCGAGTTTTGCGTGCCCCGCTTCATGAGCCAGGACCCCAAACATCTCGTCCTCTCCATGCAGGAGTTTCATCAGTCCCGTTGTTACCGTCACGGATTTTCCGGCTGTAACCCAGGCATTGGGGGATTTATCCTCTTTAATCTCTAACGGCAAGCTATCCATGTTCGCCGCCTCCACCACTTTTCCCCACAGCGTTTCAACTTGTGCCGCAGTCACACTAGCATGAGCAGCAGACGAAGCCGTTATCAAAAAAAATACGGGAAGAACCAGCGCCCAAAACCACAAAAAGCCACTCCGATCCGGCAGTCTCTCAGCTCTCATTTCCAATCACCTCCTGATTCTTTAAAAGATATAACATATCGTGGTGGAATGATTTTAAGCACTGCGGGTTCTTAAAACAAGGCAGGTTTTACCGAATAGTTCAATCGGGCTAATCGTTCCATCTAAAGATGGATTAACAAGATCGATTTACCCACAAAAAAGTTCGCGTTAAAAAGTGCCCTTGAAAGATAACCGCAGGGTATAATGCAGAAGCAACAGAAATGGATTGCGCGCTCTACTATGCTCTCTAACAATTTTAAAGGAAAAGGGTGGGTAGTATGAAAAAAACGGCATCTAATAGTTTTTGCTTCGGTACCATCGCGGTTTTACGGTGTTTGAAAAAAATTAAAAAACCTTACCGCTGGGCTTATGCTTGTTGTGGTTCCTATTTTCCAGGAACGGCTTCGCTGCAACCACTACCATTAGCACCGCTGCAGACTGGACGACTCATACCGCGTTCGGTGAAAAGGGCGTGATTTTGAATGATGGGGACATATTAAACATTACGGCTCCGACATCGCCGAATGCGTCTGCCCCTTTTAGAATAACGGTTAATATCACCGACAACGGAGTGTATACCATTAACGGCACGGCGGAGCAAACATACGAAAATGTTTGTATTCTCATCAACACACCGGGGAACGGTGTTCCAAGAGCGCTTACTCTTAACCTAAATAATGTGCACTTTAAAGGCCCCGGTGTCAATAGTGTCTGGGGACACACCCTCCATTCAGTCGGAGACACAGTGACCTTGACGGTCAACATGAATCATTCAAGTTTAACCGGGTATAGGGCAGGGTATGCATCGGGAATCTACACCTCTTATGACCTTATTTTGAATTTAATAGGGACGAACAAGGTATCGAACGAAAACAACGACGGCGTACCCGCTATCGACATACATAAAACAACATTAGGCTCCACGGCCTTAACGATCCAAGGAAACGGCACTTTGGATGTTTCAGCAGGGGATTCTCTTGTGTCGGGTAGCGGCGGCGAAGCGATACTGTGCATGGGGAACTTAATAATTGATGCGGATGTGTTTGCTAAAGCGGGAAATGCTTTTACTAACAAGAATGCTAAATCTGCAATCACTGGACAGGGAAATACTATTATCGGAGATGGAGTTACGCTGACCGCTATCGGAGGGAATTCAGACACGTGGAGCCCATTCCCCGCTCTTTTTACCAACAACATGACGATAGGCGCAAAGGCCATCGTGACCGCAACAGGCGGAAATGGTGGCCCCACGAAATCAGGTGCGCATGGTATATATGTTGACGATCTGCGTATTGGCAAAGATGCCATCGTTAAAACTTTTGGAGGCAACGGCGGTACGGGAGGAGTAGGCGTAGTAGTATTACAATCGGATCTTCTTCTTTCCGGGGAATTAACGGCTATCGGCGGTACGGGAACCACATTTGGCGGTCCCGGTTTTTATTTTGACACAAGCACCAGCGGTGTTCGGCTTGAAAACGCCGATGCAAAAGTGAGTTTAAAAAACGGCACCCCTAACGACAATACGCCGCTTATTCTTGCTCATGCCGTTCCATACAAAATTTTTTCTGTGACAAATGCGGGCAGCATCATGGGGAAACTCACGGACGGTTCTATTACCGTCACGCCAACGGATTCACAAAACTGCATTGTCGCGCTGACAACAGAGACACCAAGCACACCCGCCGTCTCACCCCCTCAAGCACGATATGACGGAGATCACCCGACAGATACAAAATTCCTTTTGAGCGGAGCGGCTTTAACCGCTGCGAACGCAGGAAAACTGAGCATTATCGTCACTATGGAGGACGGCACAACAAAAACGCTGACGAATACGGATTACAGCATATCGGGGCGGAATTTCACTATCACAAAACAGTTTCTCTCCACACTGAGCAACGGGGCGCACACTTTTACCCTGTACTCCGAAGCAAGAATAGTGGGAAAAACAACTCTTGATGTAACCAATAGCAATAGTAACGGTACCAAGGACTCCGGATCGAGCGGCTGCAACGCAGGAGCGGGCTCTGCAGGGCTATTAGCCATGGGAGCCGTACTCTTAGGATGGAACAAAGCAGCAAGGAGAAAGAAGCTGTCAGATATCAATTAACAATGTAACAATGTTCAAAAAAACTTTTTCGCCATAGTCAAACGGAGCAACCTGTGTTATTATGGCACGAATCACTTTTTGGAGAGGGGCAAATAAGTTATGAATGAAAAGAGTCTTACCATACAAGCACTTCATCAGAACTTTTTTGGCCTGTTTTATTGCTTTAGCTATTATTTTAGCTACGGCTTTTTTAGTATGGAAAAATATAGGCTCCAAAACTGAGTGATGGCGAAAAGTAGTATTTAACTGTAGCAATTTAAAAGCGGGCGCTCAGAGTCTAGAGCGCCCGCTTATTTTATGTGTAAGAAAGGGATGGTAAAAATGTTAGTAGTGACAAAAACGGATGTGACTCAGGAGCAACTGGATAGTATTCTCGGATTCTTGACCAACGCCAATTTGCAGTACAGCAGAATTAAAGGAATTGAACATGAAGTGATCGGCGTCGTCGGAGATACATCTGCAGTCAACAGGGATCAGCTGGCTCTCTATGCGGGTGTGGACAAAATCCTCAACGTGCAGGAACCTTTTAAAAAGGCCAACCGAAAATTTCAACCGCACAATACGATTGTGCAAGTGGACGGAACCCGGATAGGAGATGGCAGTTTAACCGTAATCGCTGGCCCCTGCTCAGTGGAAAGCCGCGAACAGATTACCTCCATCGCCGCACAGGTACGCAATAGCGGCGCAAAGCTTTTACGCGGCGGAGCCTTCAAACCCAGAACCTCCCCTTATGCCTTTCAAGGGTTGGAAAAAGAGGGTCTAGATCTCTTGCGCGAAGCAAAAGCGGAAACGGGACTGCCCATCGTCTCGGAAATCATGGCTCCGCGGTATGTAGATGTCTTTGAAATGGTCGTGGATATCATCCAAATCGGCGCACGGAATATGCAGAATTTTGATTTATTGCGCGAAGTGGGAAAGACCAATAAGCCCATTCTGTTAAAACGAGGCCTCTCCTCCACCATCGAGGAATGGCTGATGTCCGCCGAATACATCCTCGCTCAGGGAAACCCCAACGTCATCCTTTGCGAAAGAGGGATTCGCACCTTTGAATCCTACACGCGCAATACCCTGGATCTCAGCGCCGTCTTGGCCGTCAAACAGCTCAGCCATCTCCCTGTTATAGTGGATCCCTCCCATGCGGCCGGTAAGTCTTGGATGGTTCGGTCTCTTTCCTTGGCGGCAGTCGCGGTGGGTGCCGACGGATTGATGATAGAGGTCCATAACGACCCGAAAAATGCTCTGTGTGATGGGCCGCAGTCCATTACCCCGGAAGAATTTGATCTGCTTATGGCTGATATCACACACATGAAAGCGGCGGTTGACGGGTGTAAGCATGCGGCCTGAGAAAGAAAAGCTCTGCGTCATTGGCTGCGGCTTGATGGGCGGCTCCCTGCTGATGAGTCTGGAGGGCAAGGGGTATGAAATCTGGGCCGTGGACATCGACGAACACGTATTGGGAGAGATTCAAAAACAGGAGCTTGCACAGCACGTCAGCACGGAACCCGCAAAAGCCATCGCGTGGGCGGATATCATCGTTCCGTGCCTTATGCCGCAAACGGTCATAGAACTGATGGCAGAGCATGGGCGCGCCATCAAACCGGGGGCCATCTTGACGGATTTCTGCGGCGTCAAGAGCCCCATTCTGCAAGCGGCAAGGCAATACCTACCCTCTTGCGTTGCTTATGTGGGGGCACACCCCATGGCGGGGTTGGAAAAAGGCAAATTTGTGAACGCCACTCCAATGCTTTTCAATAGGGCGAACGCCCTGCTGATTCCCGCCCCGGAAGCAGAAGACACAGCGGTTGATACGGTTTTCTGCCTTTTAAAGAGAGCCGGCTGTGTGCGCATCACCCACTGCACCCCGGAAAAGCATGACGAGATGATTGGATTTACCAGCCAGATGATGCATTTACTGGCCGCAGGGATCGCCAATCACCCTCTATATCCGCATTCAAAGGGATACGAAGGGGGCAGTCTGCGCGACTTTACCCGCATTGCAACGATAGACGCAGAGATGTGGAGCGCGCTCTGCATGCTCAATCGGGAATTCCTGACCCCTGTATTGAAAGATTACGTGAAAAACCTTGAATCTGTTCTGCAAACACTGGAACAAGAGGACACGGACGGATTAAAAACGATGCTGCAATCCGCAAACGCAGTAAAGGAGCAGTGGATTCATGCACCGACTAAAAGCACTCATTGAAAATAAAGAATATGAAATCCACATCGCCAACGGGCTGATTGAGAGAATAGGCGAAGAGCTCTCGGACCTCATCGCCTCGCGTCGCTTGCACGTGGTGACGGATGTAACCATACAGGAGCTTTGGGGTGGAAAAATGATCCCCTCTCTGCGCGAAACAGGTGCAACCATAACGACGAGCCTTCTTTGCCCCGGAGAGGATCAAAAGAATCTGGAGACCGTCTCCCGGCTTTATGACGCCTTTATTCAAGCGGGGATCACCCGATCCGACTATGTGCTGGCTCTGGGAGGAGGCGTCATCGGAGACATAACCGGTTTCGCCGCCGCAACTTACTTGCGCGGAGTCCCCTTTATTCAGGTACCGACAACGCTACTGTCTCAGGTGGATTCCTCCGTCGGCGGCAAAGTGGGGGTCAATCTTCCTCAGGGGAAAAATCTCGTCGGGAGTTTTTATCAACCGGCGCGCGTACTGATCGATCCCACTATGTTAACCACTCTGTCCGATCGCCTCTTTGCAGAGGGCATGGCGGAAGTGCTCAAATACGGAGCCATCGCCGATGAAGCTTTTTTCAAGCACGTTGCCGGACGCAGTCGCACCCAGCTTATGGACGACATGGAGAGCACCATCCGCCGCTGCTGCTCGATTAAAGCGGAGATCGTCATGCGCGATCCCATGGATAAGGGGGAGCGGATGATGCTCAACTTCGGACACACCTTAGGGCATGCGCTGGAGGAAGCAGCCGGGTATGGATCGTATTTCCACGGAGAAGCCGTCGCCATCGGCATGATGGCAGCACTCCGCTACGGAGAAGAGATGGGAGCAACACTTCCCGGCTCGGCTGAATTAATGGAAAACGCGTTAAAAACGCTCGATCTCCCCATCGCACCGGATAAAACATATGATTTAACACACGCCGTGATGAAGGACAAAAAACGGATGGGCGAACATACGCATTTTATCCTGCTTCGCCGCATCGGCGAGGCCTTCATCCATCGTATGACACAAAAAGAATTGGTAGATTTGGCAGGGAGGATCCGCAGTTGAACCAGCTGACGATAGAAACGAAAGCGCTTCACGGTACTTTGACGGTACAACCAAGCAAATATCTGGCTCACCGCCTCATCATCGCCGCTGCTCTGGCGGAGGGACACTCAACATTATCCCCCGTTTATCCCGGTGACGACGTACTCGCTACTTCCCGCGCGGTGGAGACAATGGGGATTGCCCGCTGCAAATGGCAGGACGAAACACTCCTCATTGATGGGGGACAGCCCGCACATACCGGAAAGCGTATTGATTGCAATGAATCGGGATCCACGCTGCGTTTTTTACTGCCGATGCCCGCTATCTGGGGTGTTGAAGCGCTGTTCTGCGGGAAAGATTCGCTTTTGCAGCGCCCCATGCACCCCTATTCCGAGCTCTTTGCTCGGCAGGGAATAACCTATCAACAGGAACCCACGCATATTCGCGTCTCCGGTCCGTTGCGCCCCGGACTTTTTGAACTGCCCGGGGATATCAGCAGTCAATTTGTCACGGGCCTGCTTTTTGCTCTGCCTCTGTTAGATGGAGATTCCACGATCTCTTTAAGCTCCGATTTAGAATCACGCGGTTATGCGGACATGACGCTCGATGTATTGGATCGATTTGGCGTCAGCGCCTTTTGGGAAAACAGCCGCACGCTCGAAATTCCGGGAAATCAACACTACAAACCCGCACAAACAACCGTCAGCGGGGATTGGGCACACGCCGCCTTCTACCTTGCAGCGGGGGTGATGGGGTCTTCGGAGCTCAAGCTTCAGGGGCTTGACCCCTCTCTGAAGCAGGACAGCCAGATCGTCCCCATTCTGCAATCCATGGGGGGAGATATCCAATGGGACGGAAAAACACTGGTTGCGAGGGGAAGCAAGCTACACGGCATATCCGTTGATGGAAGGAACATCCCCGATCTGATCCCGATTCTCGCCGTAGCGGCCTGTGCCGCGGAAGGGGAAACGCACATTGAAAATGTCGGCCGCCTGCGCTTTAAAGAGAGCAACCGTCTGGAGGGTTTGGCCGAACAACTCTGCCGCTTAGGGGGCTCGGTGCGCGTCGAGGGGGATAACCTTCATATTAGCGGGCAAGGCAAACTGCGAGGAGGACGTGTCGATGCTCTGGGCGATCATCGGCTGGCCATGAGTTTGGCGATGGCATCCATCCTCTGCACCGAACCCGTTCTGCTCTCAGGCGCTCGAAGCGTCGCTAAATCTGCACCGCAGTTCTGGCAGGAATACGCAGAGTTAGGGGGCGTCGCCGTTGGGTAGCGTGTGGGGCAATCGTTTAAAAATAAGTATTTTCGGAGAGTCCCACGGCCCCGCTATCGGCGTGGTGCTGGACGGACTCCCCCACGGAATCCCTCTTGACTTTGAAGCCATTGCCTTTCAGATGGCACGCCGAGCACCGGGAAACCACCCCCATGCCACAGAGCGTAAAGAAAGCGATCTGCCGCAGATTCAATCCGGCGTCCACGCAGGAAGGACAACGGGAGCTCCTCTCTGTGCTTTGATCGCCAACACCAATACGCGCTCAGCAGATTACAGCGATATTGCCGATCAGCCCCGCCCCTCCCACGCCGATTGGACGGCGCACCTGCGCTATGCCGGCTGCAACGATGTCCGAGGAGGAGGGCATTTCTCCGGGCGCTTGACGGCACCGATCGTTTTTGCCGGATCCATGGCGCGGCAGGCCTTGAAACAAATGGGAATCAGCGTTGGCGGACGCATCACGCAAATAGGATCCGTGTTGGACTCCCCTTTGAGCGAACCCATTACCCAGGAAGCCCTGTTATCCCTTGCGAAAAAAAGTCTGGCCGTTTTTTCGTCCTCGGCGGAGCAGAAAATGGCAGAGAGCATCGAAAACGCACGCGGTGAAGGGGACAGCCTGGGAGGCATTGTGGAGGTCATCGCACACAACGTACCCGCTGGTTGGGGCAGCCCCATGTTTGACACCGTGGAAGGGCGTTTGGCTCAATTGCTGTTTGGCATCCCGGCCGTCAAGGGCGTTGAGTTCGGAAGTGGTTTTGCACTGGCGCATATGCGCGGATCAGAGGCCAATGATGCCTTTTTGCCCACACAACCGATAACGACAGCCACCAATCACTCCGGCGGCATCAATGGCGGGATCACAAACGGAATGCCCATTGTCTTCCGAGCCGCCATCAAACCAACGGCCTCGATTGCCAAACAGCAGAAAACGTTTCGAATCTCGACAGGAGAGGCAGCGGAACTTCAAGTTAGCGGCCGCCATGACCCCTGCATTGTCCCCCGGGCTCTGCCCGTATTAGAAGCAGCAACTGCGATTGTCTTATTGGATTTAGCCTTGGAGATGGAGGGAACACAGTGGATCAGGAAAAAATAACCGCACAACTCGAAAAAAAACGCGCCGAGCTGGACCGACTGGATCAAGAATTGATCCGGCAATTTGAACAGCGCATCGACATTGCCCGACAAATAGGGGCCATCAAAGAGGAAACGGGGATGCCCGTGCTGGATGCAGGGAGGGAAAAAGAGGTGTTGCGCAGCCGCGTAGCCCTTTTAAAAGACCCAACCCTGGAGGAGGACGCGGAGGCGTTCTTTAAACAGTTAATGCAGATATCCAGACGGGCACAGGAGAAACAAAGAAAGACAAATTTAAGCCCGCAGAAGGTCGCCTTTCAAGGCATCGCGGGCTCTTACGGGCATCAAGCGGCCGGTCTTTTCTTCGGATCGGATGCACATCTTATCCCCTGCGCCCAATTTTTGGATGCGATGGAAGCTCTCGTCAGCCATAACGCAGATTATGCCGTCCTTCCCGTTGAAAATTCCATTGCGGGGATGGTCAACCAAACCTTGGATATCCTCGTCCACCAGCGCTGTTTTATCAGCGGAGAGATCATTCTCCCCATCTCCCACTGCCTGCTGGCACCGGAGGGTGCCGCATTGGAGGGGATCCGCGAAGTCTGCTCCCACCAGCAAGCCCTTATGCAAAGCTCGCAGTTCTTGGCGCAGCACCCTCTCATGGCAACACGCATGATCGAGAATACAGCCGTCAGCGCGCGCTACGTAGCACAACAAAACGATAAGCAGCTGGCGGCGATAGCTTCCCGCAACTGTGCCGATTTGTATGGCCTCACCGTGCTGGCGGAAGGCATTCAAGATTGCGCGGAAAACTTTACCCGCTTTGTCATCGTTTCGCGGGACGGGTACAGCGGAACGGACTGGAATAAGGTCAGCGTACGCTTTTCCCTGCCCCACAAGAGCGGATCGCTTCACGAGATGCTGCGGATTCCGGCAGAAGAAGGCGTCAGCTTAACCAGCATCGTTTCCAGACCGTATCCGGGGCAGAGTTTTCAATACTATTTTTATGCCGATATCGAAGCGGACTCAACGGAACAAATTGAAAAAGCGCTGGAGCGCATGTCGGACGCCAGCCGCGATTGGGCATTGCTGGGACGCTATGCGTCAGCAGAAAGGAGAACAACATGGGACGCATCTATTTAATAGGATTACCCGGCGTGGGAAAAACCACACTGGGCCAAAAAATAGCTGATTTCATGAATTTACCCTTCGTTGACATCGACTGCATGCTGCACGAAGAGGCAGGGATGAGCGTTGCCGATATTTTTTCCACCTACGGAGAACCCCACTTCCGCGATCTGGAGAGCCAAATGCTGGCGGCCATCGCAGCGAAACCGTTTGATGCCGTTATTGCAACGGGAGGGGGTATTATCTTGCGCGAGGAAAATCGATCCTGCCTGCGTCAGAGTGGGACGGTCGTTTATCTTGACCGATCACCGGAGTCCATCATAAAGGACATCCACGTGGAGGAGCGCCCTTTGCTCGCCAAAAACCCCATGCGCCTGTTTGAATTGAGCAAAGAGCGCAGTGCTCTCTATTCGGAGTGTTGCCACATCTCCGTCTCGCTCCCCCTTGGCGTAGAGGAATCCCTGGAACATCTTCAAGAGGTTTTCTCTCATTTGGAGGCACAGTAAGATGCACAAGATTTCAGCCCAAACACGTCTGCTTGGTGTTATCGGGGATCCCATTGCTCACAGTCTCTCCCCGAAAATCCACAACATGCTTTACACCGAACAGGGAATAGACGCAATTTATCTTCCGGCTCGTGTCAAAAGAGATCAGCTGGATGATTTTATTAAAAACCTGCCCACCTTCAACTGGCTTGGGTTTAACGCCACCATGCCTCATAAAAAATTACTGCTGCCGCACGTAAAAACGGAGCAGGGGCACAAAATGGGCGTGAACACGGTGCGCCTCCAAGAAGACGGAAGTCTCGTTGCCACAAGCACCGATGCCGCCGGTTTTATGGACAGTCTCCTTTATGAGGAAATCAGCCTTGTCGGGAAACACGTGATGATCCTGGGGGCCGGAGCGGTCGTCCACTCCGTGGGACAGAGCATTCTTGAGAGCGGGGCGATCTCGCTGACGCTCGCCAATCGAACGGAGAAAAATGCACAGATGCTTGTGGATAAACTTTCCGCCGCAGTTCCCATACGAGCAATCCCTCTGACCACACAGGCGCTAAAAGATGCCTGCTTGGAGTGCGACCTTCTGATCAACGCCACTCCGATGGGGTTATCCGGCTATCCGCACGACTTTGAAGACCTCAGTTTCCTGAGTGCGATGACGAAACACGCCGTGGTTGTGGATCTCAACTACAGCCCCGCCGTAACCACTCTGATGCTAGGTGCGGAAAAAAACGGCCTCCGGACGCTCAACGGATTGGGCATGCTGGTGGGGCAAGCACTGCGAGCCCACGAGTTTTGGTTTGGGGTCCCCCCCACACAGGAAATGTTCAATAAAACGCTGAAATTACTCAGCGT
>JAGPAO010000120.1 GCA_018063805.1 Synergistaceae bacterium
GCACTTGATGAAGTGGGTTATGACCATGGTTCCCATCACGATGATCGCGATTGTGGTCGGTTGGCGGTTGCTTGTTTCCCCCGCGAAGGATATCAAATTCCGCATGGATCCCTTTGGGTGGGTCTGGCTTGTTCTTTTGATCTTTTTTACGGCGCAGCCGCTTTGGGCACCCATAAAAGCGACCGCGACTTTTATCAAAGAATGGTTCTTTTTTGCAACCCTCTTTGCCGCTTATATTTTTGCCTACAATCAATTTCCGCCCAAACTGCACCGCTGGATTCTCTGGGGTGCCTCGCTGAACGCCGCCATTAATGTTGTGTTTGCCGAGATCATGACCCGCGTTCCGAACTCTCCCGCTTTTTTCATCATGAATGTTCCGGCGCATTATATCGGTAACACGGGGCAACAGGAAATGTTTGGTTTATGGATGGCGATGGCCGTTTTTAACAGTGTTTTTCTGCATATCCGCTACGGATTGGCAGAGGAGAAGACGGCTCAGGGAAAAACCCTGGTGTGGATCAATCTTCTCCTTTTAGTGATCAACAGCTGGGGCTTGTGGAATTCAACGGCCCGAGGCGGCATTCTCTCCCTTATCCTGGGTTTTTCCATCGTCGTCTTGATGATGTGGAGAAAAAAGGACTATGCCCCCCTGAAGCGCGCTCTTGCCGTTTTTTCCGTGGTGGTTGTTTTGCTCGTCATCACCCTCTCCATCGGTGGAATGATGAGCACGGGGCGTTCCTCTGCGCTGGTGCTGAAAACGATGAATATGGTGCAAAACCCGACGGCGATGGGGGATCGCGCCACGATTTGGAGAACAAGCTGGACCATGTTTAAAGAGTACCCGATAACCGGGGTAGGGCTGGGGCAGTATAAATGGAATTATCTGGATGCACAGGGAATAATCCTGGCGTCTGACCCTAAATTTATGTGGCAGTTTACCTACTGGGCACATAGCGAATACCTTCAGTGGCTCGCGGAAACGGGTATTTTCGGGGCGTTGATACTGGGCTGTCTTGGTTTTTGGTGGCTCTATTGTTTTGTGAAAGCGGTTATAAAGAGGACCCCTCTTTCCAATGAGGCTATTTGGGGTTGCGGCATGCTCTTTTTGCTCTGGTTTGATGCCATTTTCAGCCGCCCCTTTCATCGGATCGAAAATGTCCTTTGGATGAGCATTGCCTTTGCCCTTGCGAACAAGGAACTGCTTCCAAGACAGGTTTTTTGGTCTAAAGTGGAGAATCCGCGTGTGTTTAAGTATTTTGGCGCGTTGCTTGTTCTGGTTTCTCTTGTGGGGCTTGTTTTTCTGGGGAGCGGGATGATCGGCGATCAAGCGCTCTTAAAAGCTGCCGTTTCCAGGGATGCGGATACAAAGAGATTCCAGCTGAATAAGGCGGCAAAGCACATTATGACAAGGGATGAAGCGCGCGAGCAACTTGCAATGCTCGATATTGAACTGGGGAAACAAACGAGAGACAGGATAACATTTTTAAACGGGATCAATGCGCTCTACGAGGCCTTTCTCGTAAGGCCCACTTCAACGCTTATTTTTGCGCTGTACAGCAATGCAAAAGCCGCGCAGCTTGACCCGCTTTTAAATGCGATTGCTCCGTATTTGAGAATGCGCAACGGGGTTTTTACGAATGACCCCGATCCTGAACCGAGTTCCGGTGAGAAAAAGTAACCGCGGCTTCACCCTAATGGAAGTAATGGTGGTAGTTGCCATCGCAGGGGCAATCATGGTCTCCGCGATGGCTCCCATGGTTTATACCGTGGAGCTGCTCCGTAATCTTCAACGCGATTACGCAAAAACAAATCGGGAGCGCTTTGCGGTGGAGAGAATTTTTCATGATGTGCGAACGGTTATCCCGACCTCTTTTGCCCCCTCCTTCCAAGTTCGTAAGGGAAACGCCTTGCTTCTTTGGGCATACGCGCCTACTTTTGAGCGTTTACCTGCAGGGTGCGTTGTTTTTGCCGTCGTCCAAGAGGGAAAAGTGCCGCAGGGAAAAAACGGTCTTTATCGGTGGATCCTCCCCCTTGAAAAATCAATAAAAGATGTCGATTTAGAAAAGCTTGACCCCGCCAAAGGGTTGTTGATTTTGTCGGGGATTGAAGAGGCTGTTTTTTCTGTTTGGAGCAAGGATATATGGGTTGAAGAGTACGAGGGAGGCCTTCCCGTTGCGATGGATTTGCGCCTCAAGGGAAAAGGGAGGGTTATATCCCGTGTCGACTGGCTTCCGAATATTTAACAACCGGCAGCCTAAACGGGGATTTATCCTGATCACCGTTCTTTTAATCACAGCTCTTCTGCTTTCAACAGTAGGGGCTTTAGCCGTTTTTTCCAGGAGCGAGGTAAGGAGAATCCGAGATACCGAATTCTCGTTTCGCGCACGCAGCGTTGCTCTGGTGGCAAGCAAAAGCGCTTCCTCTTGGATTGCAGCGGATGATAACGAGTACGATTCTCCTCTGGAAAAGCTGTACTCTGCAAAAAAGCCCAGATCCCTTCGTTTCGGAGATACAACAGTGAAAGTGAGAATTACCCCGCTGGACGATAAAATCCCAATCCAGCACCTATTTTTACCTGATGGCACAACGCTGGCTGAAGAATATCGTTGGAGCTGGGATCTCGTTTGGCAAATTCTTGATAGGCCGGAACTTGCAAATGTGCTTCTGGATTACATGGATAAGAATACGGAAATACGGCTTGGAAGTAAAGAAGAAGATTTTTATATCAATCGAATGATAACGGATCTTTCGGAATGGCTTCGCGTTCCCGGCGTCACATGGGATGTGCTGTACGGCAGCGGCGATGTCACCGGAGGAGCTGATCGCTATTTTTCTGTTTTTTCCGGGTCTAAAATCAATATCAATACGGTGAAACCGGAGGTATTGTTGGTCTTAGACAAGGACTTTAACTCCGGAAATGTAGGGGCCTTGCTCCAGAGCAGAGAGGAGTCTCCGATAAAAAACATCGAAGGATTGCGTAAAACCCCTAGTTTTCCCCCTGCAGTGGCTACACGACTGATAAATGTGATAGGATTTAAGAGTGACTTCTTCAGGGTTGATCTGGAAGTTGCCGAATTCAGCAATAGACGGTATTTTACTATCATCATGAAACGAAGCGGACAAAAGGAATGCGAGGTTGTGCGATGGGAAGAGTAGCTGAAAAAAAACGCGGTACGCCCTCTGCCGGTCAGTTTGTATATTCCACGGATGAAAGCAGGGGCAGTTTAACAGGGCAGGAGGTTATCGTCTTAGTCCCCTTTAAGACGTTAATTGTCCTTCCCTTTGCTTATCCATTTACAGCTGCAACGCAAATTCGGGAGGTTCTTCGCCTTAAGGTTCGCGCTCTTTTGGGAGACCGTGTTTCCGATTTATTTCTTGTGCCGCTGACGACTGATAAAAAGGGAAAAAATTCCCGCGGTGCCGCTTTTCTTCTTACAAGCGGAGAAAGCGGTGATTTAGAGAAATCCTTAAGCGGTGAGAGGCATATTTTTTGGCCCGTTCCGCTTGCTTTTGTGTCGGAAGTCAACGGATCCGGGCTTATTATCTGGGCGGACCAACAGCAGTTGTGTTCCCTTTGGGTGGAGGATTGGATCCCGCAGTTGTACCGTTGGGTACCGCGCTCAGAGGGGGATATTGATGCCGAAAGAACCCTCTTCGAATCCTACGCTAAGAGTATGGGACGAGACATAGAGCAGTTATTAATCCGAGAGGAATCGGACGGCGGCAAAGAGGACTTGCAGAAAATAGCAGGCAATACGCTGGCCGGTTGCCCGCACTATAAAGGTTTAGATCTTTCCTCCAAAGGGGCGGGCACCGCGGAGCAGCGAGAACGTATTTTGAGTGGGATAATGCGCATGGCTCGTGCACTGGTGGCTGCCGGTTTTTTCTTTGCGGCCATTTCAGGTGGGGTGTGGGCACAACGTCTATCTCTTGAAGATTTTGTCTCTGAAGCGCCTTCTATTGTTTACGCATCTGCTTTTGGAGAGAAGAGCCGTGATCCGATTAGAGCTTCAAGAGAGAAGCTTTCCTCCGTAAGACAGGAGGAGGGTGCACATGATTTCAGTGCTTTACTGAGGGTCGTTCTCTCGCCGTGGAAGGACTTGCCGCAGGGGGATTTACAGTTGGACAGCTTGCGCTATTCCAGTGAAAAGACTGAGCTTCAGGGCACGGCGAAAAGCACAAACTCCATACAGCTACTGCGGGAAGCGATCGAAAAAAAGAAGCTTGACGTGAAGGCCGGAGATATACTGCAGATTCCCGGAGGCGGTTTTCGTTTTTCGCTCTCCATTCAGGAGGCAAAGCGATGATTTCATGGCGGGAAATTAAAGATTCACCCGATATAAGGCGAGTGTTTTCCACACTGCTCTTGGGCATTTCCCTATGGGGTGCCGGGGTTGTTTTTTTATCCAACACAGCGGCACTGGATCGATCTGCGATGGAAGCCCTTCGCGAGTCCGATACCATTATCCAATCCGCCTCTGTCTACCGTTCCTTCCCGTCGGTGGGGCAGAATACCGCCCCCGTCTCCGGGGTAGAAGCGATGTCCGATGTCTCTCGTATTGTTGAGGAATTGAAGTTGCGGGATAAAATGCAACAACTCAACAGCAGTCCAACGGGGGTATCCCTTCAGTTTGAGAGGCTGTATAAAAACGAGTTCTTCGATCTTCTTTCGGCACTTCAGAAACGGGGTTTAACCCTGAAAATGGTTGAGATGAAGGCTTTGCCCGTTGCCAAAGAGCGGTTGTGGTCTGTTTCCATGATTGTAGGTAATGATTCATGAAGTTCGCAAAAAAAATAAAATCCATTTTGGTCGCTTTTTTTTGTTTTATCCTGGGGTTTTGGTTCTTTTTCCCGTGGGCCGCTCTCGGCGAGTATGTCATGACGAGAGTTCAAACCAAGGGAGCGGAAAACGGGGTTTATATTTCAGTGATACGCTCAGATCAGAGCGGAAGATGGATCCCTATCTTTAATTTTGAAGGCGTTGAAATCCAGCATGAGATGGGGCAGCTGTCCATCAGCTATCTGAATGTCCGTCTGTTGCCGCTTTCCAGCCTTTTAAACAGGAGTGTTACTTGCAGCATCGAAACGGAGGATGCGCAGTTTAAATTCTTCCCGCAAAATGAATCCGGTTGGAAGCAAGGGAATCTTCGTCTCTCTGTCTCCTCAGGCGGCGCGGATATTTCCGATATTAAAATTGAAGGGGATTTGAACGTGGAAGGTGCTCTTAAATTTGAGGGAGGCGGGCTGCGCCGAGGCGATGTTGTCCTGAGGGTGCCCACGACTCTTGACGGTTCCCTTAAGATGATTGCGCCTATGGTTTCTCTGGAATCAACAACCCCCGGGGAGTGGAGGATGAAAAAAGATGCGCCTGCAGGAAATTAATATTCGCGAGTGGAGCAATCATCTTAAGGAGAAATTTCTTTCTCGCTCCGCCGATAAATCAAATCGGTCGTCCTCTCGCTGGAGAGGGGTGCTTGTCCTTTTGCCGGCTGCCTTGTTGGGTTTGTTCTGCGCTTTTCTGCTGAATGTATTTCTCGACGGCGTCCTTGTAGGGCGTCTCTTTTCGGCGAAGGAGGATTTGGCTCTTGCCATTGGCAAAAGGACGCCCAGCGTCTTGAATCGCATGGCTCAACAAAAAAACGGACTCCTTGAAGATCAGCCGAATGCGTTTGGCGTTACAGAGCGCAACCCCGCACTTAATGCCCGCGCAGGGAATAGCAGCGATGCCGCCTTGTCCTCCATGATGCTTGTCGGAACGATACCGAATATCGCCGCTTGGGTACGGATAGGGGATGAGACGAGTTTTATCTTAAAGGGGCAGCTTTTTAGGGGGTACACGCTGGAATTGATTGATTCCGGGCGAATCCTTATTTCAAAAGATGGGAATAACAATCCGCTGTATTTATCCCTATCCGGTGCCGCGCCTTTGCCGGAACCTGTTCCCACCCAGATCGGCGA
>JAGPAO010000121.1 GCA_018063805.1 Synergistaceae bacterium
CAAATGCCGTAGGCTGCCTGTAGACAGCGGGAGGAGGAGAAAGCGAATGTATGCAGTGGTAGAAGCAGGTGGAAAACAGTATCGCGTAACAGTGGGGGATAAGATTCGCGTGGAGAAATGTGCCGCCAAAGAGGGAACTCAGATCACGCTTCCCAACGTTTTAGTGTTGGGAAAAGATAGCGCCGCAGAATTTGGAACACCCTTTGTGGCAGGTGCCAATGTGACGGCAAAGGTGCTGGGACATGGCAAAGAGGACAAAGTCATTGTCTTCAAGTACAAGAGAAAAAAGAACTATCGCCGATTCCGCGGACACAGACAGCATTTCACCGATCTTATCGTTGAGGCTATCAACGGATAAATCGTGATAAAGATTACAGCTCTCAGGGATGAGAAGGAACAACTTCTCTTTCTTGAAGCTAGGGGACACAGCGGGTACAGTAGCGAGGGGCAAGATATTGTATGTTCTGCCGTATCCACACTGATCCAAGCATTAGCAGTTGGCCTGATAGATGTGCTTCATCTTGAAAATATAGAGGAGCATATTGATCCCGAAAAGGCATGCATGAGTTACCGCTGGAGGGAACCTGTTGCGCCGGAGCTAAAGGTACTGACGGAGACGATTTTTCTTTCGTTGAAAGGGATTCAGCAGGCTTATCCCGACTATATAAAGATTTTTGAGGGGGAATTGACATGACAATTAGATTGTTTGACATACAATTTTTTGCGCACAAAAAAGGGCAGGGCAGTAGCTCCAACGGACGAGACAGTAACCCGCAGTATCTTGGAATTAAGAGAAGCGATGGGCAGGCTGTTCTTGCAGGAACCATTATTGTCCGTCAGCGCGGCACGAAATATCATCCGGGGAAAAACGTGGGCAAGGGGAAGGATGACACCCTTTTTGCACTTGCCGATGGCAAGGTATGTTTTCAGACAAAGGCCAATCGAAAAGTTATCAGTATCGTTGCTCCCGCACTGTAATTGCGTTCGGAGGGAATCCATTGAGGCCTGAGTATTACTTAGGCCTCAATTTGTATATGGAGTACACGGCTTTATGCCTGATCGGAGATGACCATGAGATTTGTTGATTCCGTTAACCTGACAGTAACAGCAGGGAATGGCGGGAATGGGTGTATGAGTTTTAAAAGGGAGAAGTTTCTTCCGTTCGGAGGCCCCGATGGAGGCAACGGAGGCAATGGAGGAAGCATTATTTTTGTCGCAACTCCAAATCTTCAAACTTTGAATGATTTTGAAAGCCGCAGGCACCACAAGGGTAATAACGGAGGCTCCGGTGAAGGCAACGGCAGAAATGGAAGATGTGCGGAGGATGTGCTCTTATCCGTTCCCTGCGGTACGATTATTTACGACTCAGAGACAGGGGAGGGGTTGGCCGATCTCGTTGAACCGGGCGATAAATTTGTGGCTGCCCGCGGGGGACGAGGAGGACGCGGCAATCGCGTTTTCGCCAGCTCTGCAAATAAAGTACCGCGTTTTTCGGAGAGAGGGCGGCCGGGTGAAACGCTGCGTATAAGGCTGGAACTAAAACTTATAGCAGATATCGGTCTCGTCGGTCTTCCCAATGCGGGAAAATCAAGCGTTTTAGCAGCACTCTCCAGTGCCCAACCTAAAATTGCCGCCTATCCCTTTACGACATTATCGCCAAACCTAGGGGTGCTTTTCTTCGATGATGAAGCCGTTGTTTTGGCTGATATCCCGGGGTTGATTGAAGGTGCCAGTGACAACAGGGGACTCGGGCTTTCCTTTTTACGTCATATCGACCGCACCCGTCTGCTAATCCATGTATTGGATCTGTCAGATGGAGATGCGTCTGACGTCATTGAAAACTGGGAAATTGTTCAGCGTGAAATGCAGGCGTATGACCCGGCTCTCACGGAAAGGCCCGTTATTATTCTCGGAAACAAGATCGACCTTTTAGAACCGCAATCCTCTGTCCTTGAGGAAGTTGGAGCTTTTTTCATCCAAAAAGGCATCCCTTTTTACACCATCAGTGCCTATACGGGTGAAAATATCGATGAGCTGGCACAAGAGATTATTCGTTTTGCCAAAGATCATCCTCGCCCCAAGAGTGAGGTTCGTCTCTACGCTGTTCAAGAGGTGGAAATTCCAAAATCCCAGAGACGCCACAAACTCAAAGTTCAAGTCATCACTCAAAATGACGGAACCTTTAGGGTTTTACACTCTCAGCTTGAGGATGCGGCAATACGCTTTGATTTTTCTCAGGAGGAGAATATCGCGCGTTTCAGACGAATGCTTATCAAGTATCGGGTGGAAGAACTGCTTGCTGCCGCAGGAGCTCTCAGCGGAGACAGTATTTTTATCGGTAAAACGGAGTTTGATTTTCTCCCCGACAACTTTGCCTTTACCGAAGCTGATAACGATTTTTCCGATGATGAAGAAAACGAGTGATCCTAAAAAATATTCCCACAAAATAGGTATCATGGGAGGCGCTTTTGATCCCATTCACTACGGACATCTATTGCTGGCAGTCGAGGCTCTGGATGCACTTTCTCTGACGGAGGTTCTTTTTATTCCCACCGGAACGTCACCGCATAAAACAGTAGCTGGAGGCGCAACGGCGGAACAGCGTTTCGAGATGACGCGAATGGCGATACAAAAGATTCCTGAATTTAAAACTTCTCGGATTGAAATCGACCGCAAGGGGCAAAGCCGCACCATAGACACGCTAATTGAATTACAGGCACGACGAGGAGATGACGCCTCTTTCTATTTGCTGCTGGGAATGGATAGTCTGCGTGACTTTCCAAACTGGAAGGATCCGGTGGGAATTCAAAAGAGGTGCACCCTTGTTGTTGCAAAACGCTCGGGCTGTCCGACCCAAACCGAGAAAGAAAAAGCACTGGTGAAGCCTGTTCATTATCTAAATATGCCCCGGATAGATATTGCGAGCTCTATGATCCGAGACAGAATTCAAAAGGGAAAAAGGATTGACTTTCTTCTTCCGGATGAAGTCAATCAGTATATCAAACAAAATAGAATTTATCTGCAGCAATGATGCAAAGCTGCCTGACTGGAGACGTGCGTAGGGTTGAATAAAAAAACAGTAGCAGCGGGGATATTTCTTGCCCTTATTTCCTGTGTTGCCGGAGTGTATCTCCGATTTAACACAATTTTAACTCCTGCCGCTTCTGATCCTAACGGGGGCGGATCCGAAGTTCTTTCAGAAGATAACCCTGCGGTTACTATTTCCGGAAGCATGAATATCCTCATGATGGGGGAGGATAACGTTGAAGCCTCCAAGCGCTCGGATACCGTTGCCATTATTAACCTTGACATTGACAAGCGCATTATCAGAGTGCTTTCTTTGCCTCGTGATACGAGGGTTGATATTCCGGGACACGGCTTTCAAAAATTAAACCACGCCTACGCATTCGGACAACAGGATCTCTTGAGAACAACAGTGGAGCGTTTTATCGGCACACGGATTAACTACTATATCAAGATTGACTATGATAGCTTTCCTGCACTCGTAGATCTGGTTGGAGGCGTGGATTTGTTTGTGCACAAACCTCTTAAGTACGTCGACCGCGCGGGAAAACTAAATATCAATATTGCAGCGGGGCAGCAGCGATTAAACGGAGAACGGGCTCTGCATTTCGTTCGATTTCGCCATGACGCTCTGGGGGATATCGGCAGGATTCAACGGCAGCAACAATTTTTAAAGGCATTGATCCAGACACTCTTTGAACCGCAAAATTTGGTGCGCTACCCAACCATTGCTGAGGGGATATCCACTGCTATCCAGACGGATCTTCCTCCCAGTTTATTGCTGCAACTGGGCTACTTCCTGCGCGGTATGGAAAAAGAGAAGGGACGAATATTCTTTAGCATGCTTCCGGGCAAGCCGGCAATGTTCTCCAATCTCAGCTACTGGGTTGGTGATGTAGCCGCCGGCATCCAATTTTTAACGGCGGATTACGACACGTTAGTATCAAGAGATATCCAAGAGAGAGCAAAGAAAAACAACCCCATCCCTCTCCTATCAACGGCGGAAAATAATCCGATCTCCACTGATCGTGCCGGCACTGTTGAGGGATCAAACGCAGCAACTGAGGAAAAAACGGTTTCAAGCGGAGCTCTTGATCCGGAGATGGTGCGGCAAATTGTCACTAAGATGCCGGAGCCCGTTGCTGTTTTAAATGGATCGGGTAAAAAAGGAGTGAGCCAAGAGTTAGCGGAACACCTTCAGCGCATGGGCATTGACGTGGTCTACGTAGGAAATGCAAAACATTATGACTATAAAACAACCAATGTCATTTATCCTCTCGACGCTTCGGCTCAAAGCATTGAGGCGGCAAAACTGCTGGCCCAACTTTCCGGTGTGCCGTCCTCTCTTACCCGTCCCAATAAATTTGCGTCTTATCCGTCCATCATCGTGGGACACGATTATGAAAGAATAATCAAGCGATTAGAAAAGAGTTATGCATCTCAGTAAATACCTACCGATGAAGACCATTAGACTGTATACTGGTTTCTGTGGAAAGAACAAATTATAGAGGGGGAAAAGTCATGAACGAAATGATGAACACCAACAACGAGAGCAACGAAAAAGAATCTTCTTTAGATAGTAATGAGATCGTTGTTAAGGTCGCGGATAAATCCGCTTATGAACCGTATAAAGGAATTATTGATGCCTTACTTGATAAACACGCGGAGAGCGTAGAGTTTTTTGACGTGCGCGATATCAGCGGTTTTGCAGATGCGTTTATCATCGCAACAGCAAGATCAGAACCGAATGCGCGTACCCTCCGAGAGGCAGCAATGGATGCCCTTGACGTCATGGGGGTTCCCTATAAAGTTGAGGGAGAAAAAAGTGTTCGATGGTGTTTGGTGGATGCAGGCCACGTGATCGTTCATATTTTTAATCGAGACGGAAAGAATTTTTACAGCTTGGAAAAACTTTGGGGAAATGCCCCCATGATCTGTTTTGAAAACGAAGATATATAGAGAAGATCTGACAATAAAAGAATCGTCTCATAAAAAAGGCAGAACGCCGCACGGCGTTCTGCCTTTTTTATTTCACAGTGAATAACACGATGGTTCATGATCTCCCAAAAAACAAAGTGTCTTATAATATATCTTATGTATCGTTTAGGTGGCTTCCGCTAAGATTTCCTCAAAAGAGGCCGCTTTCACAGAAGCACCCCCGACAAGAACCCCATCGATATCCGTTTCCACAAGCAAAGCCTTTGTATTGGCTGCTGTAACCGATCCGCCATACAAAATGCGTATTTTTCTTGCGCAGTCAACCCCGAATTGTGTTTCTATCAGGCCGCGGATATAATGGCACACATCTTGTGCGTCTTTAGGTGTTGCCGTTTTCCCCGTACCAATGGCCCATACGGGTTCATAGGCAATAACCAAGCGCTGATCAACATCAGCTCCGTCGATGTTTTTGATACCCTCCAAGAGCTGTGTTTTAATGACGTCATTCGTTTGTTGCAATTCCCGCTCCGAAAGTAATTCTCCCACACACAAAATGGGAGTGATCCCTACATTCAACAGCGCATGTACTTTTTTAGCCGTTTGCTCGTTTGTCTCATGGAATAAGTGACGTCTTTCACTATGTCCCACCAGACAATAAGAACACGATTCTTCAAGCAACATCGAGGCCGAGATTTCGCCGGTGAAAGCGCCGGACGCTTCCCAATGCACATTCTGACCGCCTATCTGGACGCAGGACGCATGTGCTAAATGGTTGGCTGCATATAACGAAATCGCCGGAGGAAAGATAACAATCTCCATCTTTCCGGAGGATACTTGTTCGCAAACCGTTCCCTCTATAGCCAGCCATTCTTCAATTTGGCGTACAAATTCGTGTGTCTGTTTAGGACCGTTATTCATTTTCCAATTCCCGGCTATGATTTTACAGCGCATGACCTCACTCCCCTCATAAAAGAAACGGCTTAATCCCCGGAAGT
>JAGPAO010000031.1 GCA_018063805.1 Synergistaceae bacterium
TGATAGGAAATGGAAAGATAGGCTGCGATGTAGCGGCTTCCCTTGTCCGTAAGGGCTACCGCACGATCATTACATTGAGATCGTACCGAAGCGGCGTAAACATCGCAATAGAGGGGGTCCACACGATCGATTACGCAAACCGCTACGAGGCATTACTTGACTGCGACGCCGTGGTGAGTGCGACCTTGAGCCCTCACTATACCCTTACGCTTGAAGGGGTCCGTCGTTGTGAAAAACGCCCGAGCCTATGGATCGATTTAGCCGTGCCCAGAGATATCGAACCGGAAATCGGAGCGATCGACGGCGCATCTCTTTATGACGTTGACACCATCTGTGCTGATGAAATAAAAGAAAACCATATCAAACAGCGAGGTCAAGTCCATGAAGTCATAGAAAAATACATCTGCGATTACGATCATTGGTGTGCTCATAAAAGGAGGGTGGTGTACGCTTGAAGATTTACGTGGTGGGCATAGGTCCTGGAAATATAGAAGAAATGACACCTCGAGCAAGGAAAGCCATCGAATCCAGTGATGTCATCGTAGGCTATTCCCTTTATGTGGATTTAGTGCGCGATTTATGCCGCGACAAGGAGATCCTTTCAAGCGGCATGAGACAGGAAGTCGATCGATGCAAGCAGGTGCTGGAACAGGCTAAAAGCGGGAAGACCGTAGCGCTTCTTTCCAGTGGAGATGCGGGCGTCTATGGCATGGCCGGAATCATGTTAGAGGTCTGCGAGAACGATCCGGATATATCGGTCGAGATCGTACCGGGCATTACGGCCGCGATGACAAGCGGAGCAATCCTGGGGGCACCGATCACCCACGATTTCGCCGTCATCTCCCTGAGCGATCTCTTGACGCCATGGGAGAAGATAGAAAAGAGGCTATCCCTGGCATCTGAGGCCGATTTTGTTATCGCCATCTACAACCCCAAAAGCATACAGCGGCAGGATCATTTAACGAAGGCCGTCTCTTTAATGATGGCGCACAAGGACGGCGACACCCCCTGCGGGTACGTAAGAAACGCGGGGCGAGAACAGGAGGCCTCCGGCATTTGCAAATTGTCAGAACTCCCCCACATGGACATCGATATGCTGACGACAATCATCGTGGGAAACAGCCAGACGAGGAGCGTTAACGGAAGATTAGTAACGCCTCGGGGTTATACCCGTAAATGAAGGAAAAAATCTTAGTCTTCGGCGGCACTTACGAGGGGCGCAAACTCTGCGAATACCTTGAAAGAAACGGTATCGAAGCCACTGCCTATGTCGCCACTGAATATGGAGAAGAGCTTATATCCGGGCTCCGAAGCGTAGACGTCATCTCCCGGCGTCTCGGCGTTGAAGAGATGACGTCTGTGATGGAGGGGGGCTTCCAAACAGTAGTGATCGACGCGACCCATCCCTACGCAGAAGAAGTCTCTCAAAATATCGCCAAGGCATGCCACGCAACTCATACCCGCTACATACGCCTGTTGCGCGAGGAGATAGAGGCAGCGGGCCTCATTCACGTAAAAGATGCGGAGGAAGCAGTCCGCTACCTCCAAACCACGGAGGGGAACGTTCTCGTCACGACGGGGAGCAAGGATCTATCGGCTTTTTGCTCAATAGAGGGATATGAAAAACGTCTCTATATAAGGATCCTCCCCGATGTGGAGAGTTTGAGACACTGCCGCATGCTCGGTTTTTCAGGGAAAAACATCATCGCGATGCAAGGGCCGTTCTCTCTCGAACTGAACACCGCCCTGATCAAGCAATACGATTGCAAATATCTCGTGACAAAAAGTTCAGGATCACCCGGTGGTGTGGAGGAAAAAATCAGAGCCGCCGAAGATACGGGATGCCGCGTTCTCTTGATAGAGAGACCGACAAAAGAAACGGGGCACACTCTCCGGGAGGTTATACGCATGCTTGAGGATCAATGCAACGTCAAAAAAGAATTTTTCCCTCTTTTCGTGCCGTCCAATGGCAAGAAGGCCCTCCTTGTCGGCGGCGGGACGGTTGCACTCCGCCGGGTTAAGACTCTTTTGCTGTTCCGCTTCGACATCACGGTGATCGCGCCGGAGATAACGGACGAGTTAAAAAAGCTTTGCGAGGAAGGCAAGATTAAGATAGAACACAGGGAGTTTCGCGATGGTGATATCGAGGGTCAATATCTTGTCATAGCGGCGACCAACATCAGAGCTGTCAACGAAAAAATTGGCAAACTTGCCGACCAATCCGGTTTGTTCGTGAGCGTATGCGACGCACAGGCCGAGTGCAATTTCTACTTCCCGGGAGTCGTCACGGATCCAAGCGTAGTCGTGGGGATCACAAGCGAAGGATCTTCTCATAAGACGGCAAAAGAGACCGTTGAAAAAATAAGGGCCTCACTCCGATGAAGATCAGGATTGGAAGCAGGGAAAGCCTTTTAGCGGTCCGGCAATCGGAGATCGTCATGGAGGCGATCCAAGCGTATGACCCCAATATCGAACTGGAGCTTGTGACGATGAAAACCACTGGGGATATCATTCAGGACAAGCCCCTGGACAAGATCGGAGGCAAGGGGCTCTTCGTCAAAGAGCTGGACGCCGCCTTGATCGAAGGAAGGGTAGATATCACCGTTCACAGTTTCAAGGACATGCCCATGGAAATCGATGCGAATCTGCCGATCGTCGCCGTCTCTGCAAGAGAAAACCCAAGAGATGTGTTGGTGCTGCCAAAGGGCACAGACACGCTCGACATCAGGTGCCCGATAGGGTGCTCAAGCGTGCGCAGAGGCCTTCAACTGCGCCGAATATACGAAGGTTGCGAGGTATTGCCTATTAGAGGAAACGTCATCACACGACTGGAAAAGCTCGACAGAGGCGAATTCTCCGCCATCACACTGGCTTTCGCCGGACTGAAGCGTCTTTGCTTGACAGAGAGAATCAGCAGGGTATTCTCCCCCGATGAAATGCTGCCGGCGGCTTGTCAGGGCATCATAGCCGTTCAGACGAGATCCGGTTTTGACTGCCCCTTTTTATCCGTTTTCCACAGCGAAGACGCATGGGATATCTCCGTTGCCGAGCGCAGTTTTGTAAAAACACTTGATGGCGGATGCTCATCCCCCGTCGCGGCATACGGTGAAATAACCGGGGAAGAACTGACCTTGACGGGACTTTACGTCACCCCTCACGGAGAAGTGGTCAAGATGACGGCGACAGGAAACAGAACTCAGGGTGAAGCTCTCGGCCTTGAGCTTGCAATACGAATAAAGGGGGGGGAATAGCATGTCGTTTAAAAAGGGCAAAGTGTACCTTATCGGCGCAGGACCGGGAGATGCCGGGCTCCTGACCGTCAAGGGGGCAGCACTGCTTAAAGAGGCGGATGTCGTCATCTATGATCGGTTGATCAGCGAGGATGTATTGGCAAAAATACCTGAAGGCACGGAGCGGATCAATGCAGGCAAGAACGCAGGCAACCACCCTATACCGCAGGAAGAGATCAACAAAATACTGCTGAGAGAAGCCCTTCTGGGTAAAATTGTAATCCGCTTAAAAGGGGGCGACCCCTTCGTCTTCGGCAGAGGCGGCGAGGAATTGGAACTTTTGAGGACCAACGACGTTCCCTTTGAGGTCGTGCCCGGTGTTACGTCCGCTATCGCAGCAGCGGCTTACGCCGGTATACCGGTGACCCACAGGGACTTCTGTTCCTCCCTGCACATCATCACGGGACATGCCAAGGGTGATCGAGAAGCGGAGATCGATTACGAATCGCTGGTGAAGTTAAAGGGAACCCTCGTGTTCATGATGTCCGTTTCAAACGCAGGCCTCATCGCCGATGGCCTAATGAGAGCTGGCATGAGCCATAAAACAGAATCAGCCATCGTGGAGAACGGAACGACGTGCGCCCAAAGAAAATTTATAACCACGCTTGGAGAGATCCGAAAGACGGTTGAAGCCAATGCAATCGAATCCCCCGCTGTGATCGTAGTCGGGAGGGTCTGTTCGCTATCGCAAAAGTTCGATTGGTTTTCCGACCTTCCTCTTCGCGGGTGCCGCGTATTAGTGACACGTCCGCAGAGAACGGCCGGTAAATTGGCGGGCAAACTCAAAGATCACGGAGCAGAAGTGACGCTCTACCCTTGTATCGAGACGGTGAAATTGGACTTTGATCTGCACTTGGAAAAGTACAATGTCATCCTCTTCACCAGCGCCTTCGGAGTCTCCTGCTTCTTTGATGCGCTTGAATTCCGGCAAATGGACAGCAGAGTTCTGCACGGCAAAAGAATTGCCGTTATAGGCACCGAGACGGAAGCAGAGTTGCGAAAACAGGGGATACGGGCTGATTTCGTGCCATCTGTCTTTGATGGCACGCACCTGGCCTCAGAGTTGATCGAAAGCGGAATGACAGCGGGAGGCAAAGTGGGTCTATTCAGAGCAAAAGCGGGCTCCGAGGAGATCATGGAAATATTCACAAAAAACAACGTTCCTTTCGATGACATCGCCGTTTATGAGACGCTTTCGGTCAAAAATCCAAGGCTGAATATTCATGATTACGATTATATAACCTTTACCAGCGTAAGCTGCGTCAAGGCCTTTGCCGAGGCAAACGGAGATACGGAAGACGTTAAAAATGCCACGGCACTCTGCATAGGAAACCAGACGGCGCAGGAGGCCAGGCGCTACGGCATGAGCGCAATGGTATCGAACATCGCCACCATCAGTTCTATGGTGGAAAAAATAATGGAGGCACACAATGATCAATAGACCGAGAAGACTTCGCTACAACTGCCATATTAGAGAGCTATCAAGGGAGACAAGGATATCGGAGCAATCCCTAATCTACCCCTTGTTCATCAGGGAAGGGAAAAATATCAAGGATCCGATATCGACCCTAGCCGGTCAATACCACCTCAGCCCGGATAGGGCTTCCGAAGAAGTAGAAAGTGCCATGCAGTACGGCGTGCGTAAATTCTTGCTCTTCGGAGTTCCGGACGAAAAGGATGAGATCGGTTCTTCCGGTTACGCCGAAAACGGAGTCGTTCAACAGGCGTTAAGAGAACTGAAGAAACGCTTTGGCGAGGATGTCTTTATCGTCACCGACGTCTGCATGTGTGACTACACCAGCCACGGGCATTGCGGCATTATTGACGGCCAATACGTGGATAACGATAAAACGCTGGAATATCTGGCAAAAATAGCTGTTTCTCAAGCATCTGCCGGCTCGGATATGGTAGCTCCCTCTGACATGATGGACGGCAGGGTGCTTGCCATAAGAAATGCGCTGGATAAAAACGGTTTTATCCACACACCTGTCATGTCCTATGCGGTCAAATACGCCTCTTGGTTCTACAGGCCTTTTCGCAAGGCGGCAAACACCATGCCGACCTTCGGCAACAGAAAACAATACCAGATGGACTATCACAATAAAAAAGAAGCGATTAAAGAGGCATTGACGGATATTCAAGAGAGCGCCGACATGCTGATCGTAAAACCCGCGCTCTCTTATTTAGACGTGATCAGCGAGGTCTCCGAGATATCTAACGTGCCGGTGGCCGCTTACAGCGTGAGCGGAGAATACGCGATGATCAAAGAGGCGGGCAAATCCGGCGTCATCGATGAATACCACATTATGTGCGAAACCGCGGCATCCATCTACAGAGCCGGAGCCAACATTCTCATCACATACTTCGCCAAAGAACTGGCTCAGGCAATCGCAAAGGGGGATATCGGTTAATGAAATCCGAAAATATCTTTAAAAGAGCCCAAGAGGTGATACCGGGAGGAGTGAACAGCCCCGTGAGAGCCTTTCGGGCCGTGGGCGCATCTCCGCGGTTTATCGATTCCGCAAAAGGATCAAAAATAACGGACGTAGACGGCAAGACCTACATCGACTACATCGGCTCTTGGGGACCTATGATCCTCGGTCACTCGGCCCCGTGCATTATCGAGGCTGTATCGCAGAGGATGGCAAAAGGGCTCAGCTTCGGCGCAGCGACAGAACTTGAAGTTGAGATGGCGGAGCTCATAACAAAGATCGTCCCCGGCATCGATATGCTCCGCATGGTAAACAGTGGCACGGAAGCCGTGATGAGCGCCCTTCGTCTTGCAAGAGGATACACAGGGCGCGATAAGATCATAAAATTCGCCGGTTGCTACCACGGACATTCAGACTCCATGCTGGTAAAAGCGGGATCCGGCGCATTGACGTTTGGAATCTCCGGCAGCAGCGGCGTCACTGCAGGCTGTGCTAAGGACACACTCATCGCCGACTACAACGATTTGGAGAGCGTAAAGATACTGTTTGAACACAACAAAGGACAGATAGCGGCGATTATCGTGGAGCCCGTCGCAGCGAACATGGGTTTGGTGCTTCCTCTTGATGGTTTTTTGCAAGGGCTTAGAAAAATATGCGACGAGGAGGGGGCTTTGCTGATCTTTGACGAAGTGATCACGGGGTTTCGTCTGGCGTTGGGAGGCGCTCAAGAGTACTTCGGGATCTTGGCCGATATCGTTGTTTTCGGAAAGATCATCGGCGGCGGCTTGCCGGTTGGCGCCTACGGCGCTAAGCGCGAGATCATGCACTGCGTTTCCCCTATCGGCAATGTGTACCAAGCGGGGACGCTGTCGGGAAACCCCCTTGCCATGTCGGCGGGATTAGCCACTCTAACCGAACTAGCCCAAAAGCCAAACCTCTACAAAGATCTGGACAACAAGGGAAAGCAATTTGCCGATGGGCTGCGCCGCATAACCCAAAACACCGTGACTCAGTTGGGCTCACTGGTCTGTCTGTTCATGACAGAGGATCCGGTATTTGATTTCAACTCGGCCATGAAGAGCGATACTTCCAAATATGCGGTGATGTTCCGGGCTTTGCTAGACAAAGGGGTCTACATCGCCCCGGCGCAATTTGAGGCACTCTTTTTATCCAACGCGCACACGGACGAAGATATATCAATCACTTTGGATTGCTTTGAGCAGTCGCTTGGGGGGATAGTCAGATGAAGGGCGTCTTGTTGCTGGCCCATGGAAGCCGCGCCAAACAAACGGAGGAAACGTTGAACAAAATCAGGGACAGGGTCTTGGACAGGATGCCCGATCTGATTTTAGAAACGGCCTATATGGAATTTAGCGAAGTTACTATCGAAAAAGGGCTTTTGAACTTAGCTGCCCAAGGAGTCGATGACATCAAAGTGATCCCCTACTTTCTCTTCGATGGAATACACATAAAAAAAGATATTCCGGAGGAGTTGAAGGCCTTTTCGGATCAAAATCCCCGGGTAAAAATAACCCTCGGAGCGACTCTTGGCGCCGATGACAGGCTTGCTGAAATAATAACAGAGCGCATTAAAGAAACAGAATGAAAACATCTGCAGAGGTTACGGTCTACGTGGTGGGGGCAGGAACGGGAGACATCGATTTGCTGACCGAACGGGGCAGAAGGGTTCTGAGCGAATCAGGGGCGGTCATTACAACGGAAAGGCTGTTCGCTAAAATGGGCAATCTGAACCCAAACACCTTCGTGATGGGGATAAACGACTTTATTCCGTTCATCCGAGAGAACAGAGACAGATTCCGAAATATCTGTGTCCTGGTCTCCGGGGACGTTGGGTTTTACAGCGCGGCCGAAAAGATAGCCAAAGGGCCGGATGGAATTAACATTGAATTCATCAGCGGCATCAGCAGCATGCAGTATCTGACAGCCAGGCTGAAAAAGCCCTATTCTGATATGGCATTCCTCTCTGCCCATGGGCGCGATACAAATGTCATTCCCTACGTGTGTTACAACAGAGAGGTCTTCGTCCTGACAGGGGGTAAAAACAGAGTACAGGACATCGTAAAAAAACTTATAGATGCAGGATTGGAAGACGTTACCGTGACCGTCGGCGAGAACTTATCAGAGGATGGGGAGCGGATTATTACAGCAAGAGCGGCCGACCTCATGGATGCCAACTTCGGCGACCTCAGCGTGATGCTCATAGAGAACCCGGCCGCTGTCAACCCCTTCGAGCGTATAAGGGATGATCATTTTATACGCGGCAAGACTCCCATGACAAAGGAACCGATACGAACGCTATCCGTATCGGCACTGGAAATCAATCCTTCGGATACGGTGGCGGACATAGGAGCGGGAACAGGAGCGGTCAGCATTGAGATGGCGAGAAGGGCACACAGGGGAACCGTTTACGCGATTGAGCGAGAAGCCAATGCCGTCGCGCTGATCCGAAAGAACATCAAAAAATTCGGTGCTCACAATATCGTCGTCATCGAGGGCTCTGCCCCTGAATCTTTAGAGGCCTTGCCGCCCGTACAGAAGGCCTTTATCGGAGGCAGCGGGGGGAACTTGAGTGGGATCGTCGCGTCTCTGTTGGCAAAAAATAAATTGGTCAAGATAGCCGTCAACGCCATTACGCTGGAAACCCTTAAAGAAGCGATAGAAGTCTTCGAGAATAACGGCATTGAAGCGGAAATTGGCTGCATCAATGCGTCCAGGGCGGAAAAAATCGGCGGATACAACCTCATGAAAGCCGATAACCCAATCTACATCATAAGCGGAGCCGTGAAATGAAGACGATCCTCTCAAAAATCCCGAGAGTGATGGTGGTCGCCTGTGGGAGCGGAGCGGGCAAAACAACGGTAACTTGCGGCATCTTAAAAACCCTCATAAACAGGGGGCTTAAAGCCGCAAGCTTTAAGTGCGGGCCGGATTACATCGATCCCATGTTCCACACAAAGGTCATCGGAGTAAACTCAAGAAATCTCGACGTGTTCCTCTGCGGAGCCGAAACGGTCAAGTATTTATTCGGCAAAAACGCACGAGATGTCGATTTTTCTGTCATCGAGGGAGTTATGGGCATGTACGACGGGCAGGGATTGGGTGACGTTGGTTCCGCCAACGACCTATCTCTTCTCACCGATACCCCTGAAATTGTGGTCCTAAATCCGAATGGGATGGGATTTTCAGTGGTGGCTCAGCTTCATGGATTCATGAGTTTTAAGAAGAATAATATAGCGGGCGTCCTATTGAACAACACGTCGGAAAGCCTCTTTCATTATTATCGGGAGATGATAGAGACAAACCTAAAGCTTAAAGTCTATGGATACCTCCCGAAAACAGACGGCATATCCTTCGAAAGCCGCCACCTGGGACTGGTTACAGCTGACGAGATCACCGATATCGACTTGAAATTGAATAGGATAGCCGATCTGTGCGAAAAATCCATCGACATAGACGGGCTTATTGAGCTTGGCCGCAGAAGCGCAGCATTTGAGTACACGGATAAATCCGTAAGCAAAATAACCTCTGATGAGGGGGGACGCAACGTCAGAATCGGTGTTGCAATGGACAGGGCCTTCTGTTTTTACTACGAGGATGCGCTTGATCTTTTTAGGATGCTCGGGGCTGAAATCGTGCCGTTCTCCCCTCTCTCGGATGCGTCTCTCCCCGACCACCTCGACGGTCTCATTTTCGGGGGCGGGTACCCGGAGGAACACGCACGGGCCTTGAGCCAAAATCGATCCATGAAACGCCACGTCAAAAGTGCCGTGGAAGACGGCACGCCTGTGATAGCCGAATGCGGCGGTTACATGTATTTGTGCCGAACCTTGAGAGACCGTTTTGGGGACGAGTTTGAGATGGCAGGTGTGATCGAAACGTCCTGCTTCATGACTGAAAGATTATCGCGATTTGGGTATGTAACGATGACGGCAAAGGAGCAGAACATGCTCTTATGCGCGGGTGAAACCATAAACGCCCACGAGTTTCACTACAGCGACAGTGAGGACAACGGGGATGCCTTTATCGCTCGCCGAATAAACGGAAAGGCCTATGGATGCACCCACACAAGGGAGAATCTCTTTGCCGGTTACCCGCATTTTCATTTATGGGGGAATATCCATGCGGCACAAAATTTCATCAGGAAATGTGAGGAGAAAAAGAATGAATTTAAACGAAGCCATTAATCGAATCAAACCAACGTGCGGGAAGTCACGGCAAAAGGCAGCCGAGAAGTGGGATACGGTTGCAAAACCGCTTAGAAGCCTCGGGGCACTTGAATCTACGGTTAGCAAAATCGCAGGAATATTGGGCACGGAGGACGTGGCCATCGACAAGCGATGCGTCGTCGTCATGTGCGCCGATAACGGCGTAGTCGCTCAGAATATCACCCAGGCAGACGCTATTATCACAAGCATCATGGCCGATAACTTCGCTAAGGGGACAACAACGGTATGCACGATGGCTCGATTCATCCAATGCGATGTTGTTCCCGTTGACATAGGGATCAATTCTAACGTTTCAGCCAATGGCTTAATCGATAAAAAAATCATGTACGGAACAAAGGACCTTAGCATGGAACCGGCGATGAGCCGCGATCAGGCAATCCAAGCGATAGAGGTTGGAATTGAGATGGCTGAAACGCTTAAGGAGAAGGGCTACACCCTCATGGCTACGGGTGAAATGGGTATCGGGAATACGACCAGCAGCTCTGCAATCGCCTCCGTACTTCTCAATAAATCGGTAGAAGCGATGACAGGCAGAGGTGCCGGCCTCGACGATGACGGATTAAAGAGAAAGATCAAGGCAATAAAAAAGGGTATTGAGCTTCACAAGCCTAACTCGAAAGACCCCATAGACGTTCTGGCTAAAGTCGGAGGCCTCGATATAGCCGGAATGACAGGGCTGTGCATCGGCTGCGCCGCTCTTTCCATCCCCGTCTTATTGGACGGCTTTATATCCGGGGTCGCGGCTCTGATCGCAATCAGACTTTGCCCCACATGTGCGGACTACATGATCCCCTCTCATCTCTCCGCAGAACCGGCGGCCGGAATCATCATGGATCATCTGGGGTTTTCGCCCATGATCCGAGCGGGGATGTGTCTGGGTGAGGGAACCGGCGCAATGGCAGCTCTTGGTTTGATAGACATGGCCGTTTACACGTACAAGCACACGATCACCTTCCGCGAGCTGGATATTGAAGCGTACGTCCACTTTAAATTATAGGTGACGGGCGCTAACCATGGATACCGTGATAGCCATCGCTATCGGCCTTGCTCTCGATTTCATCTTCGGCGACCCTCACTTCCTCCCACACCCTGTGAGGTGGATGGGGCTTGCCATCTCAACGGGAGAGCGAATGATCCGCCGCGTCATACCCAAGACCCCTCCGTCTGAAATAACAGGAGGCGCGGCGTTGACGCTATGCGTGGTATCCATTTCGTATCTTGCTCCTTACGCCATACTCTACGGAGCGTATCAAATCAATCCGTATTTTAAAATTGCCGTTGAATCCCTCTTTTGTTACCAGTTAATCGCCGCAAAGGCGCTGAAAGAGGAGAGCATGAAAGTGCACGACGCACTAAAAACAGGCGATCTCATTGAGGCTAGAAAAGATCTGTCGTGGATCGTGGGACGGGATACGGATCATTTGAGCGAGGAGAAGATCATCAAAGCGGCGATTGAGACGGTGGCAGAAAACACATCAGACGGCGTTATCGCTCCGCTCTTCTACATGGCTATAGGCGGGGCCCCTCTGGCCTTTTTGTATAAAGCCGTAAACACTATGGACTCAATGATCGGTTATAAAAATGACCGATATCTTTATTTCGGACGCTTCGCAGCAAGGCTGGACGATGTGCTAAACTATATCCCCGCTATCCTGTCGGCGTATCTGATGATGCTGTCCTGCCTCCCGCTGGCATTAGACCTTAAAAACTCCTTTTACATCTACAACAGGGATAAAAATAACCACTCCAGCCCTAATAGCGGAAAGACCGAGGCCGTATGTGCCGGAGCGCTCAACATACAGATAGGCGGAGACAGCTGCTACTTTGGCAAATTAGTACAAAAACAAACGTTCGGGGATAACAGCAGAAAAGCGCTCATTGGAGATATCGCCGTCGCCAATCAAATGATGACGATCACGACGTTAATGGGGGCATCGCTGTTCCTACTTGCCCGGCTTGCAGGAGTGAAGATAATATGATCGATTTCATGTCCGCCTCCAAATACGCCCACGGCGGCGATATTTACAGCCACAAGGGTTCCGTACTTGATTTTTCCTCTAACATAAACCCGCTGGGGCTGCCATCCGGCGTCAAAAAAGCCATCGTCGACAATATCGATCGCTACGCCATATACCCTGATCCGCATTGCAGAGAACTATCGTCGGCAATAGCTGCGCACCATAAAATCCCCTGTTCTTGGATCATAAACGGAAATGGAGCGGCAGATTTGATATTCAGGATCGCCCTTTGTTTAAAGCCGAGGAGAGCTCTGATCCCAGTTCCAACATTCAGCGAGTATCAGAAAGCTCTCAATTTGGTCGGCTGCGGCGTTCAACGACATTGGCTGCAAGAGAGCCAGTCTTTTCTTCTGGGAGAGGATATCCTGGATCAGATCAAAGAGGGTATCGACATCCTCTTTGTCTGCAATCCAAACAACCCCACCAGCGCAACAACGGACGGGGAGTTGATGCAACGTATATCCGATAGGTGTCTAAAATGCGGCACCATCCTGGTTGTGGACGAGTGCTTTCTTGGCTTTTGTGATGAGGAGCACCGCTTAACCATGATGGGCGCTCTCAAAAAAAACCCGAACGTGATCCTTCTAAAGGCCTTCACCAAGACATACGCCATGGCCGGGATAAGGCTGGGGTACGCTCTCTCTTCCAATAATACGCTTATGGAGGGAATCAAAACGACCTTGCAACCCTGGAGCGTATCGACTGTTGCATCGAAATGCGGCGTAGCAGCCCTGAATGAGGTTGATTACATCCACAAGACAAAGACGCTTACAAGAGAGAACCGAGAGTATCTGACTTCCTCCTTGCGTGGTCTTGGGATCGTTGTGTTTGAGGCGGCTGCAAATTATATCCTGTTTAAAACGCATCGCCGTGATTTAGAGACAGCTTTTCTGGAGCACGGTGTGTTGGTGCGTCCCTGTGCGAATTTTGAGGGGCTTAGCGATTCTTTTTACAGAATCGCGGTACGAGGCAAAGAGGACAACCAATACTTGATCGAATGCCTGACGAAAATCATGGAGGAAGCGTGATGCCCCTTTTACTGATTGTGCTGGATGGTGTGTGCAACAACGAGTACGAGCACATCGAGAGCCTCAAACACGCCATACGGAGGGGAAGCCGGAACAACACACCCCTTGGAATGGAAACGGACAGTTTAAACTGCATTCTCACGATGCTGGGAGTATCTAAAGAACACATTCCATCAGGGAGAGCCTACCTTGAGGCCTTGGCTGCGGGTTTATACGTTGGACCTCATGATGTCGTCCTGCGCTGCAACGCGATAAAAACGGACAGGGGCGCATTGGTCTCCTCATGCCATACGGTGGAACCTGTGGGAATAGACGGCGACAGATATCTATTGAAGCACCTATCAGGGCATAAGTATCTGCTGGTCATAAAGGATGCGGCGATGCACCTCGATTCGATGAGGACGCACCCTCCCCACCAGAATATCGGCAGGACAATGGATACAATCACGCCGTACTGCGGGGACGATCCTATTCAGAGAATATTGGATGACCTCGTAAATCGCGGCCTATTTCCATGGGGGCAGGCGGGCAAACAAACACTTCCTGAGTATGTAAAGCTTCACGGAATCAATGGCGCTGTGGTGGCAAGGACGGAGATCGTCGTCGGGATGGCAAGGGCGATGAACATGCACGTCGAAACGCCAAATGGAGCCACGGGCGACGTGGACACCGACCTTACAAGCAAGCTTGACGCAGCATTGGAGCTTTGCAAAGATTTTAATTTTGTGATGCTCCACGTAAACGGAGCGGACGAGAGTGCTCACCGAATAAACGAGAGGGAAAAGGTGGTTTTTATAAAAAAAATAGACGAACAGGTCTTAAAACGCGTGACGTCTGATCCGATCAAGGGATTAAGCATCGTGGTCAGTGCGGACCACGAAACCAGCGCTCAGACGGGATGCCACATCAACAGCGAGACGGATTATTTTATTCTAAACGAGGAACAGGGGTGCGACACATGGCTAAAGCGATAATGATACAAGGGACGGCTTCCAACTCGGGCAAGAGTTTACTCACAGCAGGGTTATGTCGCATCTTCAAACAAGATGGGTATAAGGTGGCTCCTTTTAAATCCCAGAACATGGCTCTAAACTCCTTCATCACACAAGACGGTCTGGAAATGGCTCGAGCCCAAGTCATGCAAGCCGAGGCTTGTGAGATAGACCCCGATATCAGGATGAACCCTATTCTGCTTAAACCCACAAGCGACAGCCGTTCTCAAGTGATCGTAAATGGGAAGAGCATCGGGGACATGAAGGCCTCCGACTACTTCGCCTACAAAAAAAACCTCATACCCAAGATAATGGAAGCCTTCGAGTCGCTATCTAAAGAAAACGACATCATCGTGATAGAGGGTGCAGGGAGCCCCGCCGAAATCAACTTAAAACACGATGACATCGTCAACATGGGCATGGCAACTATGGCAAAATCACCCGTCCTTATTGCCGGAGATATCGACAGAGGCGGCGTATTCGCGTCCCTTGCGGGAACCATGTTGTTACTGAACGAGGATGAAAAACGCATGGTGAAGGGGTTCATCATCAATAAATTCAGAGGCGACGCCGCCATACTGCAACCCGGGCTGAAGATGCTGGAGGACAGGATCAAAATACCCTCAATCGGGATCGTTCCGTTTATTGATATAAAAGTTGACGATGAAGACAGCCTTACCGGCCGTTTCGACAAGAGCACCTACAGAGAGGGAGAAGCCCTTTTAGATATCGTCGTCATTAGGCTGCCCCGGATATCCAACTTCACCGATTTCAACCCACTTGGGTATATAGACGGGGTTTCGCTCCGGTATGTCGACTCCGTCATGGATTTCAAAATGCCCGACTTGGTTATTCTACCCGGCACGAAGAACACCCTCTCCGACCTCGCGTGGCTGAGGCAATCGGGCCTTGATCGCGCCCTTTTAGAACATGCACGGCAAGGGAAACCTGTGATTGGAATATGCGGCGGATACCAGATGTTGGGGGAAAATTTGAGCGATCCGCATGGAGTGGAGGACGGAGGCCAAATGCAGGGGCTCGGCTTACTCCCCTACAACACCCTATTTACAAAAGAGAAGGTGCGTACGCAGACAAAGGGCACATTAAGCGAAGTGAGCGGTATCTTCAGCGCACTATCCGGAGCTGCGTACGAGGGTTACGAGATCCACATGGGCATAACGGAAACAGCAAAAAACATCGTGAACGAGAGGAACGTGTACGGGACTTACATACACGGAATATTCGACTGTGAACGAATCACAAAATCGATATTGGATGAACTCTGCGGACTCAAAGGGATCCACCCGTCAAAAATCAATGCCTTCGACATCAAGAAATTCAAACTTTCGCAGTACGATATCCTGGCTGATTCACTCAGAAAATCGCTGGATATGAAGCACATCCACAGGATACTGGCAGAGGGGCTTTAAGGAGCAGAATTTAGAGCTGCATAGAGAAAAGGAGAGAGACCATGTCGTTCACATACTACGCACCGCATGAAATAGAAAGCAGGAGCTTCGAGATTATCACAGAGATGATGGCGGAGAAAAAACTTAACTCCACGTTGGATGAGGCGACGGGGCACATCGTCAAACGATGCATCCACACGTCTGCCGATTTTGACTACGCCGAGAGCCTATACTTCGGCAAAAACGCCGTGCACACCATAGGGGAAGCGTTTCGGCACGGATGCAACTTAGTGACAGATACACAGATGGCAAAAGCCGGCATCAACAAACGTGCATGTGAGAAAAATGGAATCCAACTGCACTGCTTTATCTCTGATGAGGATGTTGCGGAGGAGGCCAAACAAAAGAACGAGACGAGGGCATCCATCGCCGTCTCCAAAGCCGCAACGCTTGGGGATCATACCGTTTTCGTCATAGGGAATGCGCCCACAGCGCTGATAAAGCTGCACGATCTGATCGTTCATCATGATTTCTCCCCTATCGCCATCATAGCCGTGCCCGTGGGATTCGTTAACGTGGTGGAGTCCAAAGAGCTCATCATGAGCACGACTATTCCCTGTATCGTGGCAAGGGGTAACAAAGGGGGAAGCAACATTGCAGCTGCAATATGCAACGCCATTCTATACGGTGCCTCTTAAAATTAATTCGAGGAATAAATCAACCCTTTTGCATCCGCCTCAAGAAAGACATCTCGCAAACCCCACACAACCCCTTTATCCCCTCGTTTGATGGATAAAGGGGCTTTTAACCGGATGCCTTTTCGAGATACGGCACTACTGTAACTTCAACAGCGCACCGACGGCGGCACCGATAACGACAAAAAGAGCGGGGTGAATTTTTGTAAAGATCATCAAAGCCAAGGTGACTCCTCCAATAATCCAAGTCTCAACGTTTGTCAAAGCAGTGAAAGACATATCGTACGCTGCGTAGGCCAACATCGCGACAACAACGGGGCGCAGCCCCTTCAGCATGCTTTTTACCTTGGGGTTGTCTTTGATAAATAAAACGAACTTTAAAAGAAGCACCAACATGATGACGCTCGGCATAACAATTCCCAATGTCGCGACGACAGCCCCGAGTGCCCCTGCCACATTAAAACCTACCGCGACGGACAATTTTGTGGCTATTGGGCCGGGAAGGGCGTTGCCAATGGCAAGCACATCCATGAAATCAGTCACGCTCATCCACTGCTGAAGATTCACGACTTCTTCTTTTATAAGAGGAACCATGGAGGGGCCGCCGCCGTACCCCACACAACCTATTTTAAAAAAGGACCAAAAAAGAGCCAGTAAAGAATTCACCTGTTCCACCCTCTCCGTCTAAAGCTTCAGAGCTATCCCTACAACAGCACCCGCGACGATAATCAGCGCGGGGTGAATGGGGGTCAAGATCATCAACGCCAAGGCAATGATTGCGATGACTATCGTCGGATAGCCCTTAATCGCATTGGGAACCATGTCCCACGCAGCATACGCCAGCATCGCGACGACAACAGGGTAAAGTCCTTTCAACATGCTCTTCACCATGGGGTTGCCCTTCACGAGAGAAACAAAACCCATGAGTATGACCAAGACAAGCGCACTTGGCAAAATAATGCCGATCAGGGCGCTTGCGGCTCCGAGCCAACCCGCCTTGCGATAGCCAATCGCGGCGGCCATTTTAGTGACGATCGGACCGGGAAGCGCGTTGCCAATGGCAAGAGCGTCCATAAAATCGTCCGTTTTTATCCATTTTTGCCGCTCCACGACTTCGGCCTTCAAAATGGGAACCATGGAAGGTCCTCCACCGTAGGCAACTGCGCCTATTTTGGCGAAGGAGATAAAAATAGCCAGTAAATCCTTAAACACCGCAACTCGTCCTCCTTGCAAAGTATCAAGCTTAAGCGACTGTTCAGCCCCAACAAAGGCTGAACAGTCGCTCAAAAATTATTCTATCATAAGCTTACAGTAATTCCGCGAAGAAACCCGCAACAACAATGGAAAGCGTCGTCACAGAGGCCAATCCGGCGATAACGTAGGCCGGCATGATGCGTTTCAAAACGACCTCCCGCTCCTCTTCGTCCTTGGCGACCGCCGTAGCGATTTCATTGGCAATCAGATATGTCGCGGGGAACCCCAGCAGCTGAGCCATGGCAATACCCACCGAAAGGTTTCTGGAACCGATAAATTTCCACGTCGGCAGCCAATACATAAAAATAAGCGTACCGATAAGAACCGCGGCAAAAACGACCGTAGTCTGCCAGGCAAGGGTGGAAAGATCGGCTACATTGATTTTTCCAAGGGAGGGAATAATACCCGCAAAAATAGCCATATTGAGCAACCCGATTGCTCGGCCCTTGTCCAATATCTTAGGGGGGACCAAGTTGAGCTGCCCGACAAGCGCCCCCATGAACAAGACCCATATCGAATAATTAATGGACGTTTGCTTTGCAAGCCAGTAAGAAATCCAGGCAAAAAACGCTGTAACACCCAAGCAGGTAAAATGAGTGAAATATTTATCCAGGCCATATGTTTCGTAAATCGTCGCCTTCTTCGGCTCGCCTTCATTCTGTTTTTCGTGAACGCCGACAACAAGGCCCTCAGCCTTCTTTTTTCTGAAATCCGCCAGCACCAATTCCGCCTCTTTAATGCCAAAATAGGACGCGGGAGGCGTACCGACGAATTTCTGGAT